>JALZND010000233.1 GCA_030857845.1 Bacteroidota bacterium
ATACTACCATTGCACTTGGAGGATGGGCAGGCCTTCAAAAGCGACAATGGGAAAGCTTTACAAAAAACCTAGTAGCGGCAAATCAGGAATAAATATTAAGAAATATATTCAGTGATCGGCTTGAAAAAGTGTTTTTGACCCCACTTTTTCTTACATAGGAAAGTTAGGCGTGCTAATGATCAAGTTTTACAGCAAGGTATTTGGTAATTTTGATCATAATAAAAATTGTAGCCTATGAAAACTATATTCAACACCTTGCAATTTGTATTTTATTCTGCTATAGTTTTTGCCCTTGTATTTTTAGGGACATTTTACTTTGTTGTGCTTTCCAAAATGGAAGGCAAGTTGTCTTAAATTAAAACTATTTGCACCATAGTAGAGGCAACATTTATTTAAAATGCTGTCTCTTTTCTTTTAGTATGACGATCAGCTAAAGAAATCTCATCCAAGCATAATTTTACCTCCTATATTGCTTTTTAATCTTACAGAATATGATGGCAAAGACACAAATTCAAAGTGGCTTGTCAAAAACAAAATATCTTAGTTGCATCCAAAATCCTTAAATTGCAGTTTTATCATTTGGCTTTAATTTATCCCCTTTGGACATTCTTCCAAAATGAACAATAATTTACCACAAAGAAAAACAGGTCTTTTTATTATACCCCCTATCTAAATATAAATAATAAGGTGAATGCAGTAGTTGATGCGTGCCTACAAATGCATTATTCCTTTAACTAAATCCTATTTTCATAGCAAAAGTAAAGCATTCAAAATTCTAAGAAATACGCTCACTATAAGGAAATTTCATGAAGAAAAGTTCTTTGTAACTATCAACAATAATACTAATGATGATACCCTAATTATAGGACAAATTTATTGGTTTTTGCTTTTTCAATTGATAGATGATTTACTTCAAAAATGACAGAAGGTTAAGCTTATCGAATTCAATTCGTAGATCTTTATCAGGCAGCTTGCTTTTTTGCGGGTTCCAATACTTCTTTTTTAGGTGCTATGATAGAAGCCAAAACCGATACCAGGAGTACAAAGGCAATAAAGAACAAGGAATATATAACATCTAATTTGTAAATGTCTATTATTAATAGTTTTACCCCAACATACATAAGTATCACCGAAAGGCCGTACTTCAGATAATGAAAAATGCCCATGATTCCAGCAAGTGCAAAAAATAAGGAACGAAGGCCTAATATTGCAAAAATATTTGATGAAAATACTATAAAAGGATCAGCAGTAATAGCAATTATAGCTGGTATAGAATCAAGGGCAAAAATTATGTCAGTGGTTTCAACTACAATAAGAACAATAAATAATGGGGTGGCATATATAACTGAATTCCTGACGACAAAAAATTTATCATCGTGGTACCGTTTTAAAACAGGAATAAACCTTCTCGCAATTTTGATGATAAAACTTTTTCCAGGATCTATTTCCAGGTCTTTCTGAAACAACATTTTCAATCCGCCTATTACTAAAAAAGCTCCGAGGAAGTAAATTGCCACATGAAACCGCTCAACTAGTGAAATACCGGCAAATATAAATATTGCCCTAGATACAAGTGCCCCTATAATTCCGTAAAAAAGTACTTTATGCTGGTACTTGGCGGGAACCTTAAAATATGAAAATACCACCAGGAACACGAAAAGGTTGTCTACACTTAAAGACTTTTCGATAACATACCCCGTAAGGAATTGCAGGGCTTTGCCATAGCCCATGGTAAAAAATATAAGGATATTGAAAGCAAAAGCAAGCAATATCCAGAAGGCACTCCATTTTAAAGCTTCACTTACTTTTATAACATGGTTTTTTTTGTTAATGACAAGCAAGTCCAGCATTAACATACCAATAATAAAAGCAATAAAAAGAATCCAATATAAGCTGTTCATCAAAATTGATTATAACTTTAGGGAATAAGCTACGCCCCGATGAATATGAATTTGCTGATACTTAGTAACCTTTAATATTAAAATATAATAATGAAAGTGCTGAGGAAATAGAAACTGTTTTAAAACAAGAACCACACACTCCTTTAATATATCAACTGGCGAATTTAATCCATAATTAAATATCTTTTGTTGGTAAGTAAGTATATTTGATTTTTATGAGGGGAAATTCAGCTTGTACCTAAATTAAAGTTATTTATCTACAATAATTCATTTGCAAGGTTGGCAAGTTCCGACCGCTCCCCTTTTTCCAAAGTGACGTGCGCATACAATGGGTGGTTCTTAATCCTGTCAATTAGGTAAGAAAGGCCATTACTTTGCGAGTCAAGGTAGGGCGTGTCGATCTGATAGATATCTCCAGTAAAAACAATCTTTGAATTTTCACCTGCACGGGTTATTATTGTTTTTACTTCATGTGGTGTAAGGTTTTGGGCTTCATCTACAATAAAGTAAATATTTGACAAGCTCCTGCCCCTGATGTACGCCAAAGGTGTGATCATCAGCTTTTCAGTGTTTATCATTTCTGTCAATCTGGAATAGTCTTTATCGGATTCGTTGTACTGGTTTTGGATGAATTTCAAATTGTCCCACAAAGGCTCCATATAAGGGTTTAATTTTGATTTTATGTCGCCCGGGAGAAAACCAATGTCTTTGTTGCTCAGTGGAACAATGGGCCTGGCAAGATATATTTGCTTGTAACTCCTTCTTTGCTCTAGTGCCCCTGCAAGGGCAAGCAATGTTTTACCGGTACCAGCCACTCCTTGTATGGTCACAAGCTTTACCTCCGGGTTCAATATGGCATGAATGGCAAAAGTCTGCTCTGCATTTCGGGGCTTGATACCATACACGCTCCTCTTTTCCACTTTTTCTATTTGCTTGGCAATTGGATTGTAATATGCGAGCACACTGTTTTTATCGCTCTTCAGGATAAAATAATTATTGTCAGCAGGTTTTTGGGTATTTAATATAGCCTCCGCTTCACAAAAACCATTTTCATACAATCTATTTACCTGCTCTGTAGGTACCTTGTCGATTACCGTTTTTCCATTGTGCAGGTTGCTTACATTTTTGATTTTCCCAGTTTCATAATCCTCTGCCGTAAGGTTTAAAGACTTTGCCTTCAGCCGTAGGTTGATATCTTTAGAGACTAGTATCACCTTCCGGTCTTTTTCTTCCTGCTGAAGCTTTAGGGCACAATTTAATATTTTATGATCTGCTTTCTTTTCGTCAAATATCTCCTCAGCATTTACCTCACTGCCGCTGTTCATCAGCACTTTGAATTTTCCCTTACCTTTCCCATTTAAAGGGATCCAATCCTGCAGCATTTGATCTTGCGAAAGCTTGTCCATAAGCCTTATAAATTCTCTGGCTTCGAAATTTTTTGTATCGTTTCCTTTCTTGAAATTGTCCAGCTCTTCCAAAACAGTAATAGGGATACCGACGTCATGCTCCTCAAAGTTCATAATAGAATCATGAGAATATATTATAACAGAAGTATCAAGAACAAAAATTTTGGATGACTTTTTTTTACTGCCCATGTTATTTAATGATGAATTATGAATGATGAACTATGAACTATGAACTATGAACTATGAATTATGAATGATGAATTATGAATTATGAATGAGTTTAGAATCTTAGAATTTTGAGGAGGATTTAAGTTATTAATCATTTAACATTTTTTTATTTTTTCCTCTATATGCACAAGAACACTTAAATATTTGAATTTTCAATGCCTTTACTTTCGCCTGTATGCTTTATGCTTTTAAACATTTTTGAACTACAACATAAACAAGGCAGATAATCAAAAAATTATGTCGTTGATACAAAGTTTAATCAGCGATAACTGATATAAACCATGAAGAACATTATCAAAATATGATTTAATTGCGGGATTTCAAAAGATAAATGTCCTCTTTTTCGTTTGGGTTGATTTTCAATACATTAGCCAAAACTAAAATAATCAATGTTTTAGAAGCTACAAACCGGGATATCCCAGCAAGGTCCTGAAACTGTTGAAGGGTAATTTCGGTATTCCCGGCAAGGTATGACATTAACATCCTTTCCTTTTCACCAAAATTAAATTTAATATCTTTTTTCTTCCTGGACCTTTTCATTATCTCCCTCATTTCCCGGCTGGCCTGCACGCTCTTGTCCGCCACACGTACATAAGCTTTTCCCCAATTGGCAGCAAAATCTTCAATTACATAATGTGGTTTTTGTTGGCTTTCAAAAATGGTATAGCAAATAATGGATTTTTTTTTAGAAAGATATATTGTTTCGGAACTGTAGTTTATTTTTGGTTTGCAATATTTTTGTAAAGCTTCCTCCAGCACAAATTGCTCCTCATCAGCAAATTTTAAACCAGGCAATGTGCCGTTGTCGTCAACTCCAATGAGCAAAAGGCCACCTTTAGAATTTGCAAAGGCAACTACTTCTTTTACAATTTTTTCAGGGTGGGCAATTTTCCGTTTAAATTCTAAAAACTCGCTTTCACCTTTTATAACTAAAGATTTTAGCTCCTGAAAGGTCATTCTATATTAAATAAAATTAATAATTACTTCCTCCTAAAACCCTCGTCATCATCATCGTCGTTGAGGTCTGGCATTGAAAACATGCTACTGAGCAAATCTTTGAATTGCAGTCCTGACGATAATTGTTTTTTGCTGAGCATGCTGTACTCCGCAAGGCCATGTAAGGCAAATTCCATTAAAAATAGTTTATTTTCTGGGGTTGCTTTAGAATGGAAGGTTTCTATAAGCTCTTTGAGCCCAGGAACCCCAAACAGCACTTTCTTATATTCCTGGTTGCTTAAATCATTAAGCAGGTCAAGCTGATTGCCTTCACCAAACCAATTTATTACCTTTTTATAAGGGTTTTTGTCTTTTTGTTTCCTTTGATCTTCAGGGTTGGGCAGGTAATTCAAAAATTGCTTCCGGATAGCCTTGCCTACCAGGTTATGCGCTACAATGCCAGGCCCTTCCTGCTCCCCTTCATAAACAAGCTCCACTTTTCCTGTAATAGCAGGTACCACGCCCACAAAATCCGATATCCTGATATAGGTCTCATCCTCATCGTTTACTATGGAACGTCTTTCGGCAGCACTGACCAAATTTTCATAAGCTGAAATAGTGAGCCTTGCTGAAACACCACTTTTGGCATCCACATATTCGCTTTCCCTCGCTTCAAAGGCTATCTGCTCTATCATGTCAAGCGCGATGTCGTTTATTTTAACTTTATCTTTTTGTTCAGCATTGATTTTGGCTTCTTGTACAGTAATTTTTTTGCCGATTTCAAGCGACTTTGGATAATGGGTAATTATCTGGCTGTCGATCCTATCTTTTAGTGGGGTCACAATGCTGCCCCTGTTGGTATAATCTTCTGGGTTTGCCGTAAAAACAAATTGAATTTCCAATGGAAGCCTTAATTTAAAGCCCCTAATTTGTATATCACCTTCCTGTAGGATGTTGAACAATGCAACCTGGATCCTTGGCTGCAGGTCTGGCAGCTCATTTATCACAAAAATCCCACGGTGGGAGCGCGGTATTAAACCATAATGTATTACTCTTTCATCAGAATATGGCAACTTTAAAGTTGCTGCTTTGATAGGGTCAACATCGCCAATCAAATCTGCCACTGAAACATCCGGGGTTGCCAGTTTTTCTGTATATCTTTCTGAGCGGTGCATCCATGATATGGGTGTATCATCCCCTTCCTGCTCAACAATATCCCGGCCGAATCGCGACAATGGCTGCATTGGGTCGTCATTTAGATCTGCACCTGTAATTACAGGTATATATTCATCTAAAAGCTCAACCATCATCCTTGCCAACCTGGTTTTAGCCTGGCCGCGCAATCCCAATAAATTGATATTGTGCCTTGAAAGAATTGCCCTTTCAAGATCAGGGATTACTGTTTCTTCATAGCCCCAAATCCCTTCAAAAACTTGTTCTTTATTTTTT
>JALZND010000234.1 GCA_030857845.1 Bacteroidota bacterium
TGACCTGGTAGTGGTTGACGATAACAGGCATATACTTGTTCCAATTGGTGTTGCAGTTATGGATGAAGACCATGACAATGTAATAATCAGGAGCCTGAACAGATCGAACGTAAAGTTTTATCCTCCTTATAAAAATGAACCCGTAACAAGGGAATATGAGCAATCGCTTAGGGATTCGCACCGTTATACCATGTTGAACAATGACATCACCTCAAAGACGGCTCCTTCTTCAGACAATGAATCTGGAAGATCTGATAACTTTCGGGATGAAGGCTTCTCATACTTGAAAAACAAGAATAATGAAGGAGAAAAAACAGGCAACAGTTCACAACAAAGTGAAGATTTTCATAATGAGCATATGGAACCGGACCAAAAAGAATATTCCCAGGCTGAGCTTGAAGTCCTAAAAAAAGAAAGGGATATTGCACGAGCTGAAAGAGACATACTTAAAGTTCAATTAGAGCAAAATAAAAAGGGGGCCAAAGATGATTTTTACGATCATGAAGATTTTGATGAAAACCGTTTTTATGAAAACAGAAGAAGGAAAAGGGAATAGATAGCTTTCACCAATAATCGTTTAGAAGAATGCTTATTTAATAAACACAAAAGCCAAGTTTAGATATTTGGCTTTTCTTTTTTTGAACTACCGCAAATACTATTAATTTAAAACAACTTCTACCGAATCGTATCATTTAATAGTATAAAATGAATCAATTGAGTATACCAAGGCTTAAATTTAGGTTTTGTTATTAATTCAGATCTTAGAATATAGGAATTATGCCTAATTTAATATTAGGTGTCAAGGCCATGCAGTGTGAGTATCGATCCTTCCCAAAAGAGGCTTTAGAAAATAAACTCAGGAATAGCAAATATGAAAAAATTACGGAAAAAACTAAGAATAATTTTGTTGTAGATGTTGAATAAAATTTTTCACTGCAACAAGCTAAAGACATTTATGACCACAGTTTAGCAAAAGATCTGGATTAATTTCTTTATATAAATTTACATTAGCTACCATAGATAATATTTTAATGGTAGCTTTTTTATTTATAATATTTATGCTTTAATATAATATTTAGAACCAGGAATATGTTTGGTAAAAATTATACTTATGAACAATGTGAAAATTCAATGCAATAAATTACATATAAACGAAATCCTGTGATTATTAAAGTATATCAACAGCTAAATTAAAACAAAGATAACATAGCCTATATTCAGCCAATAATTTCTTTCACATTTAATTAAATTATATAGATTTCAGCTTACAGTTTTAACTCAAATTGGGTCAAATTTTAAATAAAACATTCTTTTTTCCCCCAAACCTTATTCAATCCCAATTTTACAGCAGTAGCCAATCATAATAAAATACATGATTTTAGTATAAATTCGTAGGGTTAAGCAATTATTAAGTAATACACTTAAAGAAAAACCCTTAACGAAAATGAAATGAAAAAATCATATACTCCAGGTGTTTTCGAGATAAAGGTGAAGGAAAATCAATGCTTTTATATATTCAACCAGATAAATTCATCCTGGACACATTGCATTATCAATATAGAAAAAAATACAAATAATAGAAGTTAAAAATCCAACAATACTTGTAGAAAACTTCTATTGCTGCTCATCATCTATAATTCCCAAAAAATCCCTCAAGGTTCTCTAAAGGATACATAAAGAAAAACCCATACAGATGCTAAAATTCTACCTCTTATCATTCTTGCTTATATGCTCTTATTGGGCTCAAGCACAAACCAAAGGAATGATTTATAAGCCTGCTTCAACTTCAGCTGGAAGAACCATTCTTGACCCAAACGGGGATGGTTATACTTCCCAAACAACAGAAGGATTTAAAACAAACGATTGGGGATGGGGCGAAAGTGAAATTAAATATCAAAGAATACCCATACTTGAAAATGAACCTGTAAGCGACCCGTTAAGAGGACCTGGTTGTGGTTTTACGGATATGGTAGACTCTGGAGAGGGAGATCCTGTTGGTTTTTTCTTTGATGGAACCAATTTCCTGGTACGGTTCAGGTTGAACAAAACTTCGCCCAATTCAAAAGGGTATAGTGTATTAATTGATACGGATCAAAAGTTTGGATTTTCAGGAGCCAATGCCGATCCAAATGCAGTAGTGGGAAATCCAGGCTTTGAGCTTGAAATGGTATTAATGACCAATCAATCGGTAAGTTTATACAATATAGATGGCACCACAACTCCGGCACTTATAGCCACCAGAGATTATGATTCACATTCTCAAAAATCCATAGCCTATACTGAAGAATGCGGAGACCGTGATTATTTCTATGATTTCTACCTTCCCTGGAGTGTTTTTGGCCTATCTTCCACTACAAAATTGAGAATGGTTGCCCTTACGGTAATGAACCCGCAGCCTTCCACAGGAAATAATGCAAAATCAGACGTGGGTGGTGTAGATGATAGAAAGTATAATGGAAATTACGATCTGCTTTTTCAGGATTTTATGGATAATTTCAATCCTACCTCTCCTACCGTTTTTAACGACGGCATTCAAGCTAGAAGTAAATGTCCTTCCATTAATACCGTTTTAGTAAATGCTTCAACAATAACCGGGACTTCTACAGAAGCGGCAGGGACCACAATTACGGTCTTTAAAAATGATATGGCCCTTCCCGGAACTGCAAGTGTAACAGGTTCAGGAACATGGTTTTTACCAGTTTCAGGATTAACGGAAGGAAATATTATTACAGCAACAGCAAAAGCTATCGATAAAGTAGCGTCATTGAGTAATTGCAATCCTATATTGGTAGGGCAATCCTGTACCAGGCCAGTTGCCCCAACTTTAGGCACATCATCTGGAAATAGTAATAAATATCTTTCTGTTAATGTACCTGTGACAGGTTTAATCAATATATTTTTTGGTGAAACACAGCTGGTAACAAATTTTTCTGCTGCAGGAGGTACAACCTATTATTATTGTGTGGGCACCTCAACTTTATCCACTTCTTCTTCCTGTGGTGGTGGAAGTAGCCTTGTTGGAGGTGTTTATCGAGCCACCAGTACAGTATCAGGGTGCAATTCAAACTCTTCGTTTCTTTGTGTAAATACAACAACAACCTCAGCAATTCCAGTAATAAATCAACCCATCACCACTTTATCCAAAACAATTTCAGGAACTGCTACGATAGGAGCTGATGTAATTATAAAAATCAATGGAAATGAAGTTATCAGAATAAATGCCACAAATGGAACATGGTCTGTGCCTGCCACTTCTTTTGGATTGACAAGTACCGATAAAATCACAGCTTATTCGGTAGAATCGGGCAAGTGCCAATCTTCAGAGACCGCTCAGGTAAGTGTGCAACAACCTGTTTCTGTAGCTCCGGTAATTTATGGAAATTATTGTGGCACAACAAGTACAGTGTATGGAAGCTCTTCGGAGGCAACAGGAACTACAATAAAAATTTTTATAGGTGCATCCGCCACAGCTTCCGGCACCACCACCACAAACAGTAATGGAACCTGGATAATTTCCGGATTGTCCATTTCCACAGGTTCACAAATTACGGCAAAAGCAACTGCCACAGGAAAATCTGAAAGTGTGGCCTCTGCCGCTGTCACAACCAAAGCCATAACCAGCAATTCAGGTTTAATTTTTACCCACTTTACACTTTCAGATGGAATCCTTACAAGCATACCCACAGATACAGATACCGGAAGAAAATATATCAGGGAAGATGTAATTTCTGTTTCTGGTGACGGACCTTCAGGAACAGGAACTGTAAATCTATATTCAGATGGTATATTTATAGGTTCTTCCGCAATCTCCTCAGGAAAATGGACTGTTACCAAAGCTGCAAATCCAAACAATTTCTTTTTATTTGCTGGGGCAGAATTAACGACAACATTTACTGCAACAGGTGCCTGTGAAAGTGATCCAATTACTCCTCCAATTGATGTGCGATGTGCACCACCAATACAAAAATCAATTTCCCTTACCAATGTTACACTATGTTCGGGATCCACGACTGAAGTAACAATTTTAGCCTCTGAACCCTATATTATTTACCAACTTTACAATGGGGCATCTTCGGTAAGCTCATCTATTTTAGGGGATGGTAGCAATATTTTATTAAAAACATCAAATCCATTAACCACCTCAACACCTGGTACCATTGTAAATTTATCAGTAAAAGCTTCTAAAATTTCCTTTGTACAAGGGGTAAGTTGTGAAACGTACCTAACGCAACAACAAATTATCACCTTAAATCCGGTAATTACCAATAATACCATTCAGGCTCCAGATGCAGGGACTATCTATTGTGGATCCACCAACATTGGAACCGTTTCCGGATCGAATCCTGCAGGAGGAAATGGAACTACCTATACCTACCAATGGCAATCCAGCGCTAACAACACTAGCTGGAACAATATATCTGGGGCCACCTCAAATGATTTAAGTACTGGTGTTGTATCTGCCACCACTTATTTCAGGAGGCAGGTTTTTAGTGGGTCCTGCTCAGATGTCAATGCCAGTGCTTCCATTGCCATAACTATTGAAGCAAATTCTTTGACTAATACCATTACTTATGCGGGTGCTACCAAATCATGCACAAGTATATATCCCGGAGTTATCTCCGGAAGCACCAATGGAACTACTTTTCAATGGCAAATAAGTACGGATGGCTTAAATTATTCAGATATACTGGGAAGTGAGGCAAAAGTACAGACTTACGACCCAGCTGAAATTACCCAATCAACTTATTTCAGAAGATTGGTATCCGGAGCATCATGCAAGCTGCCCAGCAATCCTATTTTCTTTGAAATTACACCGGCTATTTCCAATAACACGATAACAGCCCCCTTAACTACTGCATTTTGTGGTACCGGATCGGTTGGCGAAATTACAGGGAATGTTCCTTCCGGAGGCTCCGGAAGTATAACCTATAAATGGCAGAAAAGCACCGATAATGGAGTGAATTATGTAGATATTTCCCCTATAGTCACAACGCAGCATTACACTCCGGGAGCTATAAGTGCCACTACTTTTTTCAGGAGAATTGCTGAAAGCAACCTTTGTACTTCTTCAACAAGCATTGCTATAAAAATAGCAGTCGCTTCCACTTCCAATACAATATTAGATGCTACTGATAATAGCATTTATGCCAATGGAACAAGCACAACCAATATCCTTGTGCAGCTTAAAGATGCATTTGATGTAAATATTACCTCCCAGGTTTGTGCTTTAGATTTAACAGCAACCAATGGAGGTGTTATTTCCAGTATCAGCTATGTGAGCAATGGTTCATATACCGCTGTTTTAACATCCTCATCATCTGTAGGCGTTTCAACTATTTCCGGAACATTAAATGGTGTGGCAATTTCTGATATGGCTTCGGTAGAATTTATTTCAGAGTCTACCACAGGACCAAGTATGGCCATATCTACCATTTCAGCAAATAATAACACCGTTAACGCAGATGGTACCACTACAGCTGTTGTAACCGTTCAATTTAAGGATGCCGATGGTATTAATATTTTGGTAGATACTGATAAAGTTTCAATTTTAATTGATGGCGTTGCTGTGGCTCCTCTTTCAATTTCTAATCCCGGTGACGGTACTTATGTAATTACCTTACCGGCCAGGATTAAAGCCGAATCAGATGTTATAACTGCAAAATACTTTGGAAACAATGTTACAAACAACGAAACGGTTAAATTTATCCCTGTTCTTAACCTTTCTAAATCTACCATCACGGCAGATGAAACCACTGTAGACGCAGATGGGGAAAGTACCTCAAAAGTAACCATTCAGTTTAAAGATCATAACGACAAAAATTTTGTAGTAGACCCTTCAAAAATCACCATTCTTGTTGATGGCGAAATTGTTGAAGCCGAAGCTATCACCAGCAATGGAGATGGA
>JALZND010000235.1 GCA_030857845.1 Bacteroidota bacterium
ATGTGTGCAAAAAACCTCAATATTGGAAGATCAACTTCCCTGCAGACTTTTACATTTTCTTTAGTGACATCAAGAAGTCGTTCCTGTAGTAGGAATTCAATGTACTTTCCAAGACTTTGAATGCTTGAACTATTTAAGGTTTGCATTATAGAATAATAAAAAATTTTAAAATACTAATATACAGTTAATTTCAATAACCTGATTCACTTCAAACTATATTGTAAAGTAGATCTACAAATAAGGATACACTTTATTTATGATTAAAAGCTATACCTAAATTTTTGAGCTCAAGCATCACTGGTTCATAAACCTCCTTGGCAGTAGGGATATGAAGCCCTTTCAATGTCAATTTATCAAGTAAAAGAAGCCGTGAAACAATAGCCAAGGGCAACCCAACTGTTTTTGACATAGCAGTATTCAAGGTGTCTTCACCAACAACCACCAAATCGGAAACCATTTTTTTAGGAGTCTTTCCTATAATATATTCAAATTGATGCTGCATAATTATCATATCTTTATCATGCGGTTCCAGCACCCATTTGCTTTCAAGTATTTTTTGTAGGATCATTGCGGGAGATGCATTTTCCAAGGATACAGGAACATCTTCAAACAATCCCAGCCACCTAAACATTTCCAACTCTTTAGAATCTAAGCTCATTCCCCAATATTCGGAGAATTTTTCTTCTATGCTCATATGATCGTCATAAGGAAGGAAGGCATTTAAAAAACTTCTATTTGTTAATAGCTCTGATCCCTTCATTTTATAGGAATCATCCGTCATCCCCAGCTGAACAAATACATCCCAGGCCTTGCAAAATCCCGGTTTCCTTAAGGTGCCTCGCAACATAGTTGCTACCTTCTCCAATCCATAAACCTGCCTGTACGATAGCGAATCACGATTGGCATACCCTTCAAAGTCACCCCAGCCAGCAATAGTAACTTTATCCGTCCTTGAAAACAGCTTATGATACGGTATGTATTTGTATTGTTTGTTGCTTATAAAACTTGCAGTGCCCTGTCCGGCAAGTATCACATTTCGAGGATTCCAAGAAAATTTATAGCTCCAAGGATTATTGTCATACTCGGGGGCCACCAGCCCCCCTGTATAAGACCTGAAAGATGTAATTTCTCCCCCTTGGTCTTTGATTTCGTCAATAATCTGCATTGCCGACATATGGTCCAGGCCAGGATCCAGGCCACATTCTTTTAATACAAGTATGCCCTGGTCATTAATATCTTTCTCCAAAGCTTTGATTTCTTCAGAAATATATGATGCCGATAACATATTTTTCCTGTATTTGATACAAGCCTTTAACACTTCAATATGGAACTTTGCCGGCAACATCGAAATGACAAGATCAGCTTTGTTTATTTCTTCCTCTTTTACAACAGCATCAAATATGTCAAACTTAATAGAGGATGCATTGCTGAAGCCATAAATCTTTTCACTGGCAAGGTTTTCGTCGGCATCTCCTACCCTTATATGCCAGTTAAATTCATTGCTGTGTTTTAATAAATATTGTATTAATGTAGAAGAAGACCTGCCGCACCCTAAAATTAATATTTGTTTCATGGGATAATAATTAAGTTTTGTTTTTAAAACCACTTCTTTCCTTCACATGCTGGGCCTAAATGTGGTGAAATTAAATTAAGCATTCAATTTGGGCTTGAACCAAAACATACCAAAATTTCACTTCATCCTGTTGCACACTTGCAATTATTTAGCTAAAAATTAAAAATATGTAAATCATTCTTACAAGATTAAAGAATAACTTATTTTAAGGTTTAAACAGATAAAATTTTCAATAACTTACTGTTGAAGGATGCACTTAAAAATACCACGAAAATGTTTATACCATCTATTTGCCTAAAAACTTACAAGATGCATGTATGTCCAAATTTTGTATTTTTCTATGGCTTATTCTCTTTAATTTTACAGCTATCCAATTCACGTTTTTGGTCTATATCTGAAAAATTAATTATTCCGAAAATCATGAACTATTTGGCAAATATTTATTTCAAAAATGAATAATAATAATTTATAACAGGCAAAGCTCCAAATAATAATAGTACCTATGCAGGATATAGAGATAGCGGAATTGCGAAAGCTTACAGAAGTTATTAAAGAAAACTACGATTACGATTTCACCAATTATGCCATGTCCTCTTTCAAAAGAAGGATCCAGAGGGTAATGGAATTATATAAATTTAACAATGTTGAGGCACTGATTAAAAAACTAAAAGAGGACAAGCTCTTTTTTGGTGACTTTGTAGCTGAAATTACAGTAAATGTTACGGAAATGTTTCGTGATCCCTCATTTTGGCGAGAGGTAAGGGACCAAATAATACCAAGCATACTCCTAAACAATAAAACAATCAGTATTTGGCATGCGGGATGTTCTTCCGGGGAAGAGGTGTTTTCCATGTGCATCATGTTAAAAGAGATGGGCCTGCTTGATAAATCTAAAATAATTGCCACAGATCTTGATAAGGTAGTTTTAGAAAAAGCTAAGGCAGGAAATTACCAGATCAAAAACATGGAAATCAATGAAAAAAACTATATCAGGTATGAAGGGCAAAGAAAGCTGTCAGAATATTTTACCGAGATAAATGGCAAAGCCATAATGGATAAATCTTTAGTGGCCAATGTATCCTTCCGTGAACATGACTTGGTAAAAGGACCCATTTTCAACAAATTTGACCTGGTATTGTGCCGAAACGTGATGATATACTTTAACCAAACTTTGCAAAATACTGTGCTTAAAAAGCTTCATGAAAGTTTGTTTAAATACGGTTATCTCATTATTGGGAACAAAGAATCATTAATCTGGTGTGAAATCGCAAATAAATTTATTGTGGTTAACAATGAAGAAAAGATATATAAGAAAATAAAAGATTAAAGCAGCGCTTAATTTACATAATGAGTGTATTTAAATTAAATAACCAATATAAGGCAATTGTAATTGGTGGCTCTGCTGGAAGTTTCCAGGGTATCATTAAAATACTATCAAGCCTGCCTCTTGATTTTGAACTTCCGATAATCTTATGCCTGCATAGGTTAAAGCATGTAAGGCACGGGTTTGTTGAAGCTCTCTCATTAAAAAGTACAAAGCAAGTGATTGAACCATTAGATAAGGAAAATATTAAATCAGGAAAGGTGTACCTGGCACCGGCAAACTACCATTTGTCAATAGAGCTGGGCAATTCTTTTTCTTTATCTACGGAAGATATGATCAATAATTCAAGGCCCTCTATTGATGTGACTTTAGAAACGGCAGCATATGTATATAGGCAAAAACTGATTGGCATCCTATTGTCTGGGGCCAATAAAGATGGGGCGATGGGGATGAAAAAAATAAAAGATAGGGGTGGATTGACAGTAGTACAAGACCCGGAAGAATGCCTGATCGACACAATGCCCACAGCGGCATTGAAGATCACCGAGATTGACCATATTTTGAAAATTGAAAAAATTATACAGCTATTTCAGGAATTGAACAAAATATATAAACAAAATTAAGAAAGGCCGGCATTGCCACCTTCTTTAAATAACAGTTTTAGCAAGATGAAAGTATTATACAAAAAACTCGGGATCTTTACCACCTTATGCTATTGTTTTGGCATATTGCTTATAGCATATTTACTTATCTCAATACCACAAGACCTAAAAAACCTTACATTGGGCCTTCCAATCAACATTCTGGAGCAAGTAAACCCAATATTCAATAAATTAAATATAAGTATAGCTATTGTACTTGGTTTAGGAATGACCTCGTTGATCCTCCTGATTTTCAATGACCGTACCGCGTCGTCAAACCTTCAATTTTCCGTGGCGGAAAAAGCTAAAGAAGAAGAAAACGCAGAATGGAACTATTCTGAAGAGCAATCTGAAATGAATGAATTGGTAATTCAAAAAATTGACCAAATAATAGCAGAAAACACTGATTTAAAAATTGCCTCCAATAAAGTACTTTCAGCGGTATGCAATGAATTTGAAGCGAGCCAGGGTGCAATATATGAAGCATGTGCTGAAGACAATACGAGGAAGGTTGAATTGATTTGTTCTTTTGCTTACCCCATTGCAGATAGTAAAAAAATAGTTTATGAGTTTGGGGAAGGCTTGGTTGGCCAGGCAGCAAAAGAAGGAAAAACTTTAAACATAGATTCAGTGCCTGAAGGATATATAAAAATACTTTCCGGACTTGGAAGTTCAACCCCTACCAATTTAATCCTGATTCCTTTTATTAATGAGGGAATAGTAACAGGTGTAGCAGAAATTGCTTCCTTCAAAAGGATCAGTAAAAAAGAAGAAGATATGTTAGGAAAAATATTCTCGAAACTGGCACCAAAATTTGTGCAAGCTCCTGAGAAAGCTCCTGTAAAAAAGAAAATAACTGTAGTCCCGTAATACAAAAGGAAATTGAGGTTCAACATTATAAAAGGCTATGTTTAAAAAATTAAATATTGGGGCGAAGGTTACCGCAATCGTTTTGGCCGTAGTGCTCATGACGGTGGCAACGGTAAGCTTTATTACCTATTCATTCAGCAGAAAGTCACTGGAGGAAAGGCATATCGAAAACCTTTCGGCCATATCTGCCCAAAAAACGTCTAGAGTGAATGATCTTTTTGCGAAGGTTAAAGAACATTCTGTGTTGATATCTGAGCTTCAGGCTGTAAAAGAATTAATATACAACGACACAGTGGACATTCGCTCACCTGAAGGCCAAACCTTAATTTCCAATGCCAAAAATGAAATAAAACATATTCAGAAAATTTATGGGTATCAAAAAATTTCCCTGTACAATGAGCACGGCATTTTACTTTTTGAATCTTCTGCGCATGAAGATTCAGAAGCTATAGATCCTCTTGAAGAAATTGGCAAAAACTTTATATCTAAATCTATATCCCAGCTCTCTATTTTTTTAGCCCCAAAGGCAGAACAGTTATCAGTTGGCATGCCTTTACCGTCGAAAACCGGGGGCATCATCTTTAAATTTCCGGCTAAAAAGCTATACTCCATTTTGCAGGACACACTCGGCCTGGGTATGACGGGTGAAAGCATCCTGATTAAAAACCTTGAAAATGAAACATCCTTTATAAGCCCTCTAAGGCTAATAGACAAAACAAGAACTTCATTTCTAGGAACCCGTAGCTATTTCAACCCTGAAAAAGTCACTTCAAGTTTTTCAGGTTTTTCTTACGATACAGATTATAGAAAGAATTTTGTATTATCATTTTGGCAGCCTATTGCTAGTACCGACTGGTCGTTGATTACGAAAATTGACAGAAAAGAAGTCAATGCTGGCCTAAATTCTTTGTGGCAGAGGTTTTTGATTGCGGGTGCCCTTATCACTATTATTGCTTTCCTGATCTCCATGGTGTTTTCAAGGTTCCTTACCGTGCCCTTGTTATCACTAAAGCAAACAGTGAATATGCTCGGAAAAGGTGTATTGCCCAAAAAAGTTGAAAAGACTTCACATGATGAAATAGGCGAAATTGCAGAAACTGTAGCTACCCTGGTAGAAGGACTTAAAAGAACAGCCAGTTTTGCACATCAAATTGGTGAAGGTGATTTTGATGCGGATTATAAGCCCATGAGTGAAAACGACACACTTGGCAACGCTTTGATCACCATGAGGAACAGCATCCAGGAAGCCGAAAAACAAGAGAAAGAACGTACCTGGATTGTAACTGGGGTGGCCGAAATTGGTGAAATTCTAAGATCGCACAATGATTTGATTGAATTAGGGGATGCTGTAGCAGCCTATGTTACCAAAAAAATCAATGCGATCCAGGGTGCCTTTTATGTGGTCAACGATGAGGATGAAAATGATACTTTTATAGAAATGAAGGCGAGCTATGCC
>JALZND010000236.1 GCA_030857845.1 Bacteroidota bacterium
CCCTATTCCCTATTCCATATTCCCTATTAACATTAAAAATTAAAAATTAAAAATATTCATCAGTCTAGGTACCCAAGGTATTTAATATAGATTTTATTAGCCAAAATGAATCCGTTGTTTTGAATTGTCCTTGGGGCACTTACAATTATTTTTGAGGTTTATGCAAAATAGTTGTTCTCATATTATCAAAAAACTTAATTTTGAGTTTAAATAAGTTTTATTAGGAACAATAATTTCATGGCAGAATACAACTTCAGGGAAATTGAGAATAAATGGCAAAACAATTGGGAAAAATGGGACACCTAAAGCAGAAGTAAATCCTTTACTTCCCAAGTATTATGTTCTGGATATGTTTCCTTATCCCTCAGGGGCAGGCTTACATGTAGGCCATCCACTAGGTTATATCGCCTCCGACATTATTACCCGGCATAAAAGGTTACAAGGCTTCAACGTGCTTCACCCGATGGGTTTTGATGCTTTTGGTCTTCCTGCTGAGCAATATGCTATTCAAACTGGTCAACATCCAGCCATCACTACCGAAGAAAACATCCAAAGATATAAACAACAACTAAAAAACATTGGCTTTTCTTTTGATTGGAACAAGGAGCTAAGGACATCAGAAGCTGGCTACTATAAGTGGACCCAGTGGATATTCCAAAAACTATTTCAATCCTGGTACAATTTAGAAACAGAAAAAGCCGAGCCCATAAAAAAATTAATTGAAATTTTTTCTATGGATGGAAACAAGGCTATTAAAGCTGTATGCGATGAGGATACAGGAATATTCACAGCCCAGGAGTGGAACGGGTGGGAAGAAGAAAAGCAACTTGACACCTTGCTGCAATACAGGTTGGCGTTTCTTGCGGACACCACAGTAAACTGGTGCCCTGACTTAGGGACCGTACTTGCAAACGAAGAAGTAAAAGATGGTGTCTCAGAACGTGGTGGTTTTCCTGTAGTTAGGAAAAAAATGAAACAATGGAGCCTGAGGATTACTGCTTATGCAGAGCGGTTGCTTCAAGGCCTTGACACCCTTGATTGGCCTGAGCCTGTAAAGGAAATGCAGAGAAACTGGATAGGAAAATCCATAGGGGCTTCCCTGGATTTTCAAGTTGCATCTTCCGATATAAAAATTAAAGTTTTTACCACGAGGGTCGATACACTTTTCGGCGTGACCTACCTGGCACTTGCCCCGGAAAGTGATCTTACCTTACTTTTGACTACCCCAGAGCGGCGATCTGAAGTAACAGAATATGTGGTAGCTGCAAAAAATCGTTCTGAACGCGACAGGATGAGCGATGTAAAAACGATTACAGGGTCTTTTACGGGATCTTATGCCATAAATCCATTCAACATTGAGCACATCCCTATTTGGATAGCGGATTATGTGCTGGCCGGATATGGAACAGGGGCAGTGATGGCTGTACCGGCAAGTGATAGCAGGGACTATGCCTTTGCGAAACATTTCAACCTTCCTATAATAGAGGTAATTGAAGGGACCAATATTGAAGAAGGCCCTTATGAAGGAAAGGAAGGAAAGATGATCAATTCTGGATTTTTAGATGGATTGGAAGTTAAGGATGCTATGGCCAAAGCAATAGCAAAACTTGAAGCCATGGGCATTGGAAAAGGCAAGATCAACTATCGGATGCGCGATGCGATCTTCAGCAGGCAAAGGTATTGGGGTGAGCCCTTCCCGGTATATTTTGAAAACAAAAGGCCATACCTCCTCCCTGAAAAAGAGCTTCCCTTGATTCTTCCTGAAGTAGATGCTTATAAACCTACTGAAGATGGAGATCCACCTTTAGGAAGGGCTGAAAATTGGCATACCCCTGAAGGGCATCCATTGGAACTAAGCACCATGCCAGGGTGGGCTGGTTCAAGCTGGTATTTTTTCCGGTACATGGACCCTACAAATCCAAATGAGCTGGTAGATAAGGGAATCCAGGAATATTGGCAAAATGTTGATCTTTATATTGGAGGTTCAGAGCATGCTACAGGGCATCTTTTATATTCCAGGTTTTGGACCAAGTTCCTTAATGATTTAGGCTTTGTTTCTGTTGAAGAGCCATTCAAAAAGCTCATCAACCAGGGCATGATCCAGGGAAGGTCAAATTATTCATATTACATCAAAGGAACATCAATATTTATTTCAAAGGACCTGGTCCAGAAATTCACTATACCACAACTTCAAGAAAAAGTAAAAAGGGAAATTGGTGAAGAATTATATAATGATATCGATTCTTTTTCATTGTTTAAATATGCTACGGACGTAAACATAGTAGAAAATGATATATTGAACATCGACTTATTCAAAGAGAAAGAAAAATCATATTTTCCTAATCCATATTTTATCACAGAAGAAGGTGGGAAATTCGTTTGTGATTTTGAAATCGAGAAAATGTCAAAAAGATTACGAAATATTGTTAATCCTGATGATGTTATAGCCAAATATGGTGCCGATACCCTGAGGCTGTATGAAATGTTCCTTGGGCCATTGGAGCAATTTAAGCCCTGGAATACGAATGGTATAGATGGTGTTTTTAAATTCCTCAAAAAATTATGGCGCTTGTTCCACGATGAACGAGGCAATTTCGGGGTTTCTGAAGCCCCACCATCCAAAGAAGCTTTGAAGATTATCCATAAAACAATCAAAAAGGTAGGAGATGATATTGAACGTTATTCTTTTAACACTTCAGTAAGTACTTTTATGATTTGCGTGAATGAACTGACCGCAATAAAATCAAACCATAGGGCAGTACTTTCAGACCTTGTGATTTTACTATCGCCCTATGCCCCACATATTTCTGAGGAACTCTGGCATTTGCTTGGCAACAAAGAAAGTATCAGCAAAGCAAGTTTTCCGGTTTTTGATGAGACTTACCTTCAGGAAGAAAGCTACGAATATCCCATATCAATTAATGGTAAAATGAGGGCAAAAATGAAGTTTGCAACCCAAATGCCACAGCAAGAAATACAACAAGAGGTCCTTGCTTCAGAAATAGTGCAAAAGTGGCTTGAAGGAAAACAACCAAAAAAAATAATTATAGTACCCAATAAGATCGTTAATATTGTTGTTTAGCGGCTAAATAAATATTTAAAGTTCTAAACTTAAAATAAAATGAAAAAAAATCTATTGTTTACGGTATTGGCATTGATTTCTTTCTGCCCATCATTTATTTACGCCCAAATAACAGACAATAATTCCATAGTGGTCAAAGGTGCTACTTTAGAGAAGTTGGGCGATGGGTATAGCTTCACAGAAGGTCCGGCCACAGATAAAGATGGGAATGTATATTTTACAGACCAACCCAACAATAAAATTTTAAAATGGATAGCCAGTACAGGCAAAATAGAAGTATTTTCAGATAAATCAGGCCGGTCAAATGGGATGTATTTCGATAAAAACGGAAAACTTTTGGCCTGTGCCGACGGGGTAAACCAGCTGTGGTCTTTTGACCTGAAAGGAAACCCAACAGTACTTATTGAAGATTATAATGGAAAACTATTTAATGGCCCTAATGATCTTTGGATACATCCCAATGGTGGCCTTTACTTTACTGATCCTCTTTACAAAAGAGATTATTGGGACAGGAACCCTGAAATGCAACAAGATGGAGAACATTTATATTATCTAACTCCCGACAGGAAGAAAGCGGTTAGAGTTGATGAAAACCTTACAAAACCTAATGGATTGATTGGTACAGCAGACGGAAAAAAATTATATGTTGCTGATATTGGGGCAGATAAAACCTATGTTTATGATGTTGGAAAGAATGGGGCACTTTTAAACAGGACATTATTTACCAGTTTGGGATCTGATGGTATGACTATCGATAACAAAGGGAATGTTTACCTAACTGGTAAAGGGGTAATTGTTTTTGATAAAAACGGAAATAAAATAGCCCATATTCCAATTGATGAAGACTGGACAGCTAATGTAACCTTTGGTGGAAAGAACAATGATATCTTGTTTATTACCGCTATGGACGCAGTTTATGGATTGAAAATGAATGTAAAGGGAGCAAAATAATAAAACGCTTTACATATAATCTTTCGACAAGGGGTACATTTTTGATGTACCCTTGTTGCATTTTAAGTAAAAATAATGGTTCTAGATGATCTATAGTGGGTATTAATTCACATAAGCAGAATTTAAAAACTGCCTCTTTTTATTGTAATTAATTTTCTTCCAGCCACATTATATAAGCCCCCTCCCATCTGTTGGAAATATGAAATTCCGCCCGGTTATTATTCCCATTGATCAATTTCAACTTACAATATCTGGCACTTTTTTTGTAAAAATGTGGTTCTTAACCCAATCCCTGAAACTTAAGTGACATGAAAATCAAAAATCAATTAAACACATTCTTAAACATTCCCATATTTTTTACGCTGCTATTGTTGGCTAGCTGTGGAGGAGCTCCAGGAATAAAAAGGGTGCTAAATAAACAATCTCCTTATGAAAAATATTCACAAGGTTTGAAAGATTCAGGATTAGACCAATCAGCTCTGGGAAGGGAATGGATAAAAGCTGGCGAATCCGCATGGAACGACTCATTATATATTGAATTGCCCTTTTCAGAAACAGGTTATTTTAAAGCAGAAAAGCCATCGGCTGCAGGATATAAATTTAAAGCCCGAAGGGGTGAGGTTTTGGTTTTAAATGTCACAGTAAAATCCCAACGCGATACACAATTTTTTATTGATTTTTTTGAAGTAGAGCGCAGTACTCAAAAAGTCAAAAACCTTGTTTCGGGCGACACATCGAATTTTAATTTAGAATATGAAATAGAAGAAGATGAAGATTACCTGGTCAGGCTACAGCCAGAACTTTTGAGGGGTGGCCAATATACCATTACTGTGGTGACACGACCAGCCATGGCTTGGCCTGTGAAAAGCAATAAACCCACCATTGGTAGCGTGTTTGGTGTTGACCGTGATGGCGGCCGCCGTAGGCATGAGGGGATAGATATTTTTGCTGCCAAAGGTACCCCAGCCATAGCTGCTGTAAAAGGATTGGTGACAAGAGTTAATGAAAACAGGTTAGGGGGCAAAGTTGTATGGGTCTCTGATATTGAAAGAGGGCAATCTTTATATTATGCACACCTGGACACCCAAATGGTACGGGTAGGCCAAAGAGTGCTTCCTGGCGACACTATTGGATTAATTGGAAATACAGGAAACGCGCGGACTACACCCCCACACCTTCATTTTGGAATATACCGTTTTGGAAAAGGGGCTTCTGACCCAGCCCCATATGTCTTTCAATCAAATGAAGGCCCTTTGGAAATTAATGTCGATACTGAACTTTTAGGGAATTGGGCGAGGGTAGCTTCTAAAACTGCAAATTTAAGAAGTGGCCCCACAACGAAGTCCATCATAGTAAAAACACTTCTTAAGCACACCCCAGTGCTGTTAAAAGGTGGTATTGACAGCTGGTTTAAGGTTGTTCTGCCGGATGGTTCTTCAGGATATCTTTCTTCTTCATTAATTGAAACAACAGAAGTACCAATAAAAAACCATAATGTTGTTGAAGAAACTTTATTGTATGATTTTCCAGGTCAGGATGCTGTACCCTTGGCAGGAATTATTGAAAATACCCAAGTAGCTGTGCTGGCACAATTTGGGGATTTTCTTTTTGTGAAATTGGAAGATGGATTATCAGGCTGGATATTGAACCAAGGATGATTGTCCTTTTTGAGGACTAAAATTTATCCCATTCATCTTCCTCCTCTTCTTCTGTAGGTTTTGGCTCCTTGCTTTCTTGCTTTTTTTTACGCTTCTCTTCCCTCCTGGTTTTCCTGTCAGATTTTGCAGGTTCTAATGCTTCTTTTTCTTCTTTCTCTTTCTTGCCTTTG
>JALZND010000022.1 GCA_030857845.1 Bacteroidota bacterium
TCAGCAAAAAAATTTTGTAAATAATAAAATCTATTTCCTGATAATATACTGAACATCATCATAACAGCAATGTCTAAATCTGCAATTTTCCTATAACCCATAACCCATAACCTAATCTTACCAAACCTATAACCTATAACCTATAATCCAATACCTAATAAACTATTTAAGGATAAATACCTTACTGGAATGAAAAAAACTATTGATCTTACTTTAAGCCCTGAAGAGGCTTACAATCCTGAACTTTTAAATCTAATCATCATGGAAAGGCTCCGCATTACCAGTGGTGCCCAAATTGCTATTCGGCCTTTGAGACGCTCCATAGATGCAAGGTCCAGGAATATCAAAGTTAATGTACAAGCTGAAGTCTATATTGAAGAATCTCTTCCCCCTTTGCTGAGCTATAAACAGGAATATAATTTTGTGGGCAATAAAGAACAAGTAATCATAGCTGGTTTGGGCCCGGCGGGTATTTTTGCTGCTTTACGCCTTATTGAACTGGGAATTAAACCTGTAATTGTTGAAAGGGGAAAAAATGTTAAGGATAGAAGAAGGGACCTGGCAGAAATTAACAAAAACCATATCGTAAACCCGGATTCCAACTATTGTTTTGGGGAAGGAGGGGCAGGGACTTATTCTGATGGCAAACTTTATACCCGTTCAAAAAAAAGGGGAGACCTGAAGAGGATCTTGGAAATCCTGGTGTCACATGGTGCCCCGGAAAATATTTTGGTAGAAGCACATCCACATATTGGCACCAATAAGCTGCCTAAAATTATTGAGGCCATGCGGGAAAGTATTCTGCAGGCAGGAGGCGTAATCCTTTTTAACACCAGGATTACAGATCTTATTGTTAACGATGGCATTGCTTCTGGTATTATTGACCAGGATGGGAATAAAATAGAAGGAAAAGGTGTAATCCTTGCTACAGGTCACTCGGCGAGGGATATTTTCGAAATGCTCCACAGGAAAAAAATATTGGTCGAAGCTAAACCATTTGCACTTGGGGTTAGGATAGAGCATGCACAAAACCTAATAGATAAAATGCAGTATCATTGTGATGTCAGGAGCGAATATTTGCCAGCATCGTCCTATTCTTTAGTAGACCAGGTGATCCTTAAGGGCAAGGCACGTGGCGTATTTTCATTTTGTATGTGCCCCGGCGGGTTTATAGTGCCAGCAGCCACTGCTCCCGGAGAAATAGTTGTCAATGGAATGAGCCCATCCAGGCGTGATTCCAAATATGCAAATTCTGGTATGGTTGTAGCCGTAGAGCTTGAAGATCTCTCCCCTTACTTAAAGCATGGTCCATTGGCAGGCATGTATTATCAAAAAGATATTGAACATAGGGCATGTAAAATGGCAGGGGGCACCCAAAAAGCACCTGCTCAATTGATGAAAGATTTTGTGGAACGCAAAACCTCATCAAATTTATTGGAAACATCTTACCAGCCAGGGGTAACACCAACTGATATGCATTCCGTGCTTCCTAAAGATATAGCTTCAAGACTTCAATTAGCTTTTAATTCATTTGGAAAGAAAATGAAAGGATATCTTACCAATGAGGCCCAAATATTAGGGGTAGAAAGCCGAACTTCTTCGCCAGTAAAAATTCCCCGGGACAAAGATTCTTTGGAGCACGTTCAAATTAAAGGTTTATACCCTTGTGGCGAGGGTGCGGGTTTTGCCGGAGGCATTGTTTCTGCGGCAATGGATGGAGAAAGATGTGCGGAAAAAATTGCCGAAAAGATGGCATTAAGGAATTTCACAGGCATCAATAATTTTTAAGAATTTACACTAAAATTGCCTTGAAATTATTTCGGGTTCACTTTTAAACACCCAATATTATTTATCCCTTCTGCGGATTTCTTTAATTACTTTACAAGGATTACCAGCAGCAAATACATCAGAAGGTATATCTTTGGTTACAACACTCCCCGCTCCAATTACTGAACGGTCGCCAATAGAAACTCCCGGGCAAATTACTGCGCTTCCTCCGATCCAAACATCTTCTCCAATAGTTATCGGTTTTGCATACTCCATCCCTGTTGACCGCTCAACATGATCTATAGGATGTGTGGCGGTATAAATTTGAACATTAGGGCCAAACATAGACCTGCTGCCAATTCTAACCCAGCTAACATCTAATACCACGCAATTAAAGTTAAAAAATACTTTTTCGCCAATAATCATATTGCTGCCATAATCACAATAAAATGGCGGCTGCAGCCATAACCCTTCCCCTGCATTGGGTATCAATTCTTTCAAAATCCTGCCACGCGCTTCAGGCTGGTCTTCTCTTGAATCATTAAGTTCTTTTATCAATAGCCTGGTTCTGATTCTTTGTTCCGAAAGTTCATTATCTAAAGGCTCATACAATTCACCCGCAACCATTTTTTCTTTTTCAGTTTTCATTGATTTAAAATTATATCTGCCAGTAATCATTAATTTAAACTCAATTTTATCCAATAACATCAATGATACCCATTAATTGATGGAAATTTTAAAGTAATTTTATTTTTAGATTTTTCTAATCAAATCAATTAATTTACTTTGTTTATACTGGTTTTATATTGTTACAAGAAAATTTAAAAACATATGGTGCCTTACCAGGAAATTCACTTTTCCAGTAGCGATACCTTCCATTAGAGGTTTACTTATATGTTTTAATTAAAACATACAAGCCATTTCGTTATTTGTTCTTATGTTATTTATCATTTTGCTTTAGATATCGTTACTTTAAAAGTAGTTACCGAAATACAGCTTTGTATTTCTTCATTGGAAAATTATGATTTTGATTATAAACAGGATATTTTTTTTTATTTTATCAATAACAATTATTTCAAGCTGTAAAAAGAAAGAGGAGGTATTTAAAGAAGAGCCACAAGTTACAATGCCTTTTAAATCCAGATTTGTCACATCAGCACTTTCTGAAACTGACCAATTTACAGCTAAAGGCACCTCATTGGGTATAGTGGCCTTAAAAGAAGTATCAGGATTGGCTTTGAGCAAAGTTAATGACAACAGCCTTTGGGCGCACAATGATGCAGGAAATGAAAAGATCCTATACCTACTCGACAAGAACACCGGTGCTACAAAAGCAGGATATTTCCTCAATGGCACCACAAATCTTGATTGGGAAGATATAGAGGTTGGCCCGGGACCTGTTGATGGAAAGACTTATGTTTATCTTGCAGATATTGGTGATAATAATCAAGTTTATGAAAAGCGAACTATCTATCGGTTCGAAGAGCCAGCTTATGAGCCAGCTCACAATGGTATGATTGTAGGTTGGACGGGTACTTTTGATGTCTTAAATTTTACATTCCCTGAGGGACCGAAAGACTCAGAAACGCTATTGCTGGATCATGAAACAAAAGATTTATATGTGTTGACCAAAAGGGACCTTCCAGCCAGATTATACATTTATCCTTATCCACAGGAAACAGGCAATATTACCCAATTAACACTTGCAGGCACTTTACCAATCTTTGCGCCTGTTGCAGGAAACGTATCTTCTGAGGGCAACGAAATCCTAATCAAAAACTATAATTCTGTTTTTTATTGGAAACACGAAATGGGCAAGCCATTATGGAACACTTTGGCAAAGGAACCTTTTGTTGCACCTTATAATCCTGTAGAACCTCAAGGAGAGGCAATAGGATTCGACAGTTCCGGTGGATATTATACCCTAAGTGAAATGATTGGCAATGATGATGTGCATTTATATTTTTATGGCAGAATAAAATGATTATTAGTATGTTTCATTCATTTTAAAATAATAGAATTAGCCCCGAATATAATGGCCCTCCTTACCTGTTACTTTAAAAGGCACAATTTTATCTTTATTCTTCTTTAAATACCCAGCTATGATGCTTTGAACTTCTCTATTGTCCTTAAAAGGTCTGATGTAGCTTTTTGCTTCCTCAAGGTTTGATATTGCCGTATCAAATGGGAGGTAACCAAAACCTAAAAACACGCCATTTTCTATTATTACTATAGATCTTGAATCTACTGTTTTACCTATCCCTAAAATGGCATAAGAACTGTTTTCTTTTTTAAATCCTGCAATAGCAGCATTAAAATTCTTGTTATAATCTTCCGGTGTTACTGCATCGGCACATGCGCCCAGGCAACCATTGAGCCTAAAATCAAAGCATTCCTTAGGGGCTTTTTGTAAGCCGCATAGTTTAGGGCATAGTTGAAATTCTTTCACTTTATCGGTCAGGAAAGCTCTTGCTTCACCCATATTTTTAAAAGATAAAAGCGAAGCATCTCCAGGTTTTATCCTGTTGATGACCATTCTCAGGTAACCTTTTTTATCGGTGTAATGGAAAATCCCGTAGGTGGGCGTAGTGTATTTTTGTGCCCTATTGTATACAGGCCACCATCTTTTTATTTCGTGAGATTCAAGTAATAATGCAATAAGTTCGTTCCCCGTCAATTCATATCCGATATCAAAAATTTTACTTTTAAAGTTTTGACGGCTCCAGGTTGTAGCGGTGCCTGAGAAGTGGCTGGCTACCCTACTTTTAATATTTTTAGCTTTTCCTAGGTAGATAACATGACCTTTTTCATCCAGGAAATAATAAACCCCCGTCTGTTCTGGAAGCTTATCAAAAACATCTTTTGGAAGATGTGCAGGTAAAAGGGCCTCTTTGGAATTTTTCTTTAAAGAACTGGCTATAAAACCATCCAAATCTTTCTTTAGCAAAAGGTCGAACAGTAGGGCAGTAGCCCTCGCATCGCCGCACGCCCTGTGGCGGTTTTGAATTGGGATATTTAATTTTTGGCACAGATTTCCTAAACTGTAAGATTGCATATCTTGAATCAGCTTGCGTGACAGGCGGACAGTACATAATTTTTTTAGGTTAATTTGAGCACCAAGCCATTCAAACTCCTTTTTTATAAAGCCAAAATCGAAATTAACATTATGGGCCACAAAAATCTTCCCATCAAGCAATTCGAAAATAGTTTTGGCCACTTCATAAAATTTCGGTGCATGCTCTACCATAGAATTTGTTATACCATGTATGCCCGATATGCCCATGGGAATACTCCTTTCCGGATTTATCAGTGTTTCATATTCGGCAGTAACTTTCTCTCCATCATGCAGGATAATTGCTATTTCTACAATTTTGTTCTTTTCCGCATATCCACCTGTAGTTTCTATGTCAACGATTGCATACATAAGGTTCGGGTTTTATTATCGATCTAATATAAGCTGCTTTAGGAAATTTTACTAAAATATTTAGGAAGATAAATTGCTTTAAAATAATTTTTATAATAAGGATTGTTTCTGAGAAATTATTTAAATTTGCAATATCAAATATATATATTGTGTTATAGAATCCATTTTACAATTTCATTTTTTTAATTTTATAACACCACATCCATACTTTGTTGTAATACGTAATTGTAAAAAAGGATAAGTACAAAATATTTTTTACCGCCCCAGAATGAAAATTATAAAGACCGACATTATCCCAGTCAAACTTTGGTATTACAACAAAATTAAAAATACCTTACTATCAGAGAGCTACCACAACACAAATGAAAAGCTTGATTATGAAAGTATAGCATTTTTTGCCAGCACAGGATTTTTTTTCAGCGACAGCACCTTTTTTAAAAATATAAAAGTTGTGCCGCCGGCCACTAATTTACAAGTTGGTGATAATGGGCAAATCCTTTCTATGAACAGCTATTGGGAATGGTATTATAATCCTATAATACGGGATGTAGAAGAAGCTACTGAAGTATTTAAAATGGGATTCGAAAGTAATTTGTTCAAAACCATAAATGGAAAAAAGGTAATTTTTCCACTTTCAGGAGGTATTGATAGCCGAACAATTGCAGCAGCCCTACCTGATGGAATGCCAAATTTAAATACCTATTCCTATGAATTTGAAGGAGGGGTTAAAGAAGTTTGGTATGGCAAATCCATTGCCAAGAAAAAGAAATTTCCTTTCAAGGCATTTACTATACCCCAGGGATACTTGTGGAACAAGATAGATGAGATTTCCAAATTGGTAAAGTATGAAACAGAATTTACACATTCAAGACAAATAGCAGTACTTGACGAAATAGAAAAATTAGGTGAAATTTTTGTTCTGGGACATGGGGGTGAAATTTTTATAGCACCAAAAGTAGATAAAGACATATCTTTTGAAGGCCTAGTTGATTATTTGTTCAATATGTTTGTTAAGGATGAAGGGCTGGCCTTGGGTGAAAAACTTTGGCAGGTTTGGGGACTTAAAGGTAAATTAAAGGATTATATCAAAGATAATTTTGCATTGCTTCTCCATAAAATATCCATAAAAGAGGCAAATCCAAGGCTGAGGGCATTCTTATATAAATATATAGCTTATAGGAAAAACCAGGTAAATATAAATATTTTTGAACGTCACAATGAGATATACCTTCCCTTTTTAAACAGGGATGTTTTGAATGGTATCTGCAACGTGCATGAAGATGTACTAATAGACCGAAAGGTCCAAATAAATTATATTAAACAAAAATCCCCAGCCATTGCCTCAATACCATGGCAAAATTATTATCCACTTAACTTATACAATTACGAAAAATTCTCCAAAAAAACTTATTTGCCCAAACGTGCTTTATATGCATTTAAAAGGGTTGTAAATGAAAAAATGAGAGGCAAAAAATTGATCACAAGGAATTGGGAAAACCAACTGCTTGGGGAAGAAAATGACAAGAAGTTACAAAGCCATCTTTTCAGTGCTACATTAGAAAGCAACATTATACCTAAAGATATTATCAAAGAGGTTTACGAAAATTTCAAATATAAAGACAGTAAAGCCAATATTACTCCTTTAAGTACCTTGATCACTATTACAAATTTCGAGAAGAAACTTGTAAAACAACCACAATTGCAGAAGAAAGCAGTAGCATAGTGTTTTTTATAACATCTGTTAAACAATTCATTCCCTTTGGGATTATATAATTTAAATTCTCTAGATGTAGAATATATCTACTTCAGGTTAAACGTTTGCCATATTGGAAAATAAAATTGCTTTATGAAAAAAACTGTTGTACTAGGTGCTAGCCCAAATCCTCAACGATATGCATATCTAGCTGTGAACATGCTGAAAAATTATGGTCACGAAACCATACCTATTGGTATAAAGAAAGGCGTGGTTGCTGGCACAGAAATCCTCGACCTTAAAGATAAACCATTATTAAAAGATATAGACACCGTCACCTTATATTTAGGGCCTCAGAATCAATCGGAATGGTTAGATTATATCATTGAACTCAAACCTAAAAGAATAATTTTTAACCCTGGTACAGAAAATTGGGAGCTGGAAGAAAAAGCCAGGGAACAGCATATTGAAACTTTGGAAGCATGTACCCTGGTCATGCTAAGAAGCGGGCAATACTAAAAGATCAACCCCAGTAACATTTAAGCCCTTTCCCTTATAGGATTAAAAATATTCTTCGACTTTATTTTAAACCATTAACGACACATCTTAATGTACTATCTTACAATTAAAATAATTGAGATCGGTGCATATTTAAGCTCAAAAAAGCTATTTTTTATACCCTGACTATCTGAATATGACTTTATAATTTTCCCTTTGCTAATTTTCCTGATTCCTTAGTTATAGAAATCTTAAAGAAATTTATTTTTTCAATTTCATACTTATCAAGCCTTTTCTTCAGTGTGGTCAAATTAATGAACCATCATATAAATCTTGTTGAAGAATATGTAATATTATGGCTTTCATTTGTTAATAAATGATTGACCAGATATGTGTAAAAAACATATATTTTATGTATTTTTGTCTTTTTGAAAATAATATGACTGATATAAAAAGTAAAAACAACGGAGGTTATTCTGCAAGTAACATTCAGGTTTTAGAAGGGTTAGAAGCTGTTAGGAAAAGGCCTGCTATGTATATTGGGGATGTAGGAATAAAAGGGCTACATCACCTTGTTTGGGAAGTTATAGACAATTCTATAGATGAAGCAATGGCTGGCTATTGCGACACCATTCATGTCACCATCAATAAAAACAATTCCGTTTCCGTATCCGACAATGGGAGGGGAATCCCGGTAGACCTTCATATAAAAGAAAACAGATCTGCACTGGAGGTAGTAATGACAGTTCTGCATGCAGGAGGAAAGTTTGACAAAGATACTTATAAAGTTTCCGGTGGATTACATGGTGTTGGTGTATCATGTGTAAATGCATTATCTACTGACCTTAAAGTCACCGTTAGACGTGAGGGGAAAATGTATCAACAGGAATACCAAAAAGGCGTTCCAAATTATCCTGTTAAAGAAATTGGAGAAACAGATGAAACAGGTACCACTGTACAATTCCTTCCGGATGCTGATATTTTTGCATCCATAGAATACAAGTATGAAACTGTTGCTGCAAGGGTACGGGAGCTTTCTTATCTTAACGCCGGAATAAAGCTAACTTTGACTGACCTTAGAGAAGAAGATGAAAATGGAAATCCTATATATGAAGAATTTCTTTCTGAAGGTGGCCTTAAAGAATTTGTTGAATACCTAGACTCAGCCAGGGACAATCTTATCCCTGAGCCTATTTTTATAGAAGGCGAGAAAAATGGAGTGCCTGTTCAGGTTTCATTTAGCTACAATACGAGCTATACAGAAAACGTGGTGTCTTATGTAAATAATATCAACACTATAGAAGGTGGTACCCACATTTCAGGTTTCAGAAGGGCCCTTACAAGGACCCTTAAAGCATACGCAGATAAATCAGGCTTGCTGGAAAAGGCAAAAGTTGAGGTAACTGGCGATGACTTTAGGGAAGGCTTAACTGCTGTAGTTTCTGTAAAAGTACAGGAGCCGCAATTTGAAGGGCAGACCAAAACAAAGCTTGGCAATTCTGATGTAATGGGTGCTGTAGAAACCTGCGTAGGTGAAGTGTTGCAGTATTATCTTGAAGAAAACCCCCGGGAAGCAAAACTAATAGTTGCTAAAGTGGTATTGGCAGCACAAGCCAGGAATGCGGCACGAAAAGCCAGGGAAATGGTACAAAGAAAAAATGTACTTACAGGTTCAGGTTTGCCAGGAAAATTAGCCGATTGCTCAGAAAGTGACCCTAGTCTTTGCGAACTTTATCTAGTAGAGGGTGACTCTGCAGGAGGTTCTGCAAAGCAAGGCAGAAATAGAAGGTTTCAGGCAATTCTGCCTTTGAGAGGTAAAATATTAAACGTAGAGAAAGCACAAGAGCATAAAATCTACGACAATGAGGAGATAAAAAACATGATAACCGCTTTAGGTGTAAGCTTCGGTACCGAAGAAGATGCCAAAGCTTTAAATATGAACAAACTCCGTTATCATAAAGTGATAATCATGACGGATGCCGATGTTGATGGAAGCCATATCAGGACATTAATACTTACCTTTTTCTTCCGATATATGAGGGCCTTGATCGATAGTGGATATTTATATATTGCCCTTCCACCATTGTACCTTGTAAAAAAAGGACGTGAAGAAAGGTATTGCTGGTCGGAGGAGGATAGGATAGCCAAAGTCCAGGAGCTTGCAAAAGATGGAAAGCTTGAATCTGTAGGCGTGCAGCGCTACAAAGGCTTGGGGGAAATGAACCCGGAACAACTTTGGTCTACAACCATGGATCCTGAAACACGAAGCTTAAAACAAGTGAGCATTGATTCTGCCGCTGAAGCCGACCATTTATTTTCTATGTTGATGGGTGACGAGGTGCCACCAAGGAGGGACTTTATTGAAAAAAATGCTAAATATGCCAAACTGGACGTATAGCTTTTATTATAGGGATATATTTTTTATATAGGTTTGTATGGAGGTCAAGGACAGGATAAGTACCCTTGTAGAGCAAAGTAATTATATAAGCAGGGACCTTAGCTGGTTGAAATTCAACCAAAGGGTTTTGGACCAGTCTCAAAAGGAAAGTCGCACCATCCTGGAAAAGCTTAAGTTCCTGGCTATTACTTCCTCCAACCAGGATGAGTTTTTTATGATCCGTGTGGGGAGTTTGTACAATTATATAGACTATGGTAAACAGCGCATAGATTATTCCGGGTTACGGGAGATGCCTTTCAAAAGGAAATTATTTACTGAAGCTCATAGTTTTTTTGCAGATCAAAACCAACACTATATAAATAATCTATTGCCGCATTTTAAAGATTGTGGTTTTGAAATATTATCGGGAGACGGGCTCGAGAAAAATGAGCAACTTAAGGTAAAAAACTACTTTAAGAAAACCATTTATCCAATGCTCACGCCAATGGTTTTCGATAGCTATCATACATTTCCTGTATTGATGAACAAGCTTTTGATTTTTGGTGTAGTAACGAAGAATCCAGATGACAAAAAAGACTTAAAGAAGCTATCGTTCATTCAAATACCTCAAAATTTGCCCCGCTTTTATGAAATAGAGCGTGACGATACCATAGTTTTTGTTCCTATTGAAGAAATCATCCGTTCCAACATCGATAAGTTGTTCCGGAATGTTGAAATAATCGATATGAATCTTTTCAGGATCACAAGGAATGGTGATTTTACCTTGGAAGAAAGCGACGATATTGAAGCAAATTTCCTTGAAGAAATCAAGAGGAAGTTAAAAACAAGGAAAACAGGAAGGGTTGTGCGGATAGAAGTAGAGTCAAAACACAACAAGTGGATGATGAAACTTCTCAAGGCACGTTGGGAACTTGACGATGACAATGTTTATAAAATTGAGCCACAAGCTTTATTTGATTATACAGGGCTTTGGCATATAATTAACCACCGAGAATTTAAAGACCACCTTCCGCCTGCTCCGCAGACTGTTCATCCAATTACATACCCAAAAGGTTCTTCAGACGATCTTTTTGAGGTACTTAAAAACCAGGATATTCTTTTGCACCATCCATATAACAGTATTACCCCTGTTGTTGAACTGGTGGAGCGTGCCGCCGAAGATCCCAATGTATTGGCAATAAAACTTACTATTTACAGGCTTGCCAAAGAAAGCAGGATTACCGCAGCATTGCTGAAAGCGGCTGAAAATGGCAAACATGTTTCTGTGCTTTTTGAAGTAAAGGCGCGTTTTGATGAAGAAAACAATATGCGTGAAGCAAAAAAGCTCCAACAAGCTGGATGTTTCGTGATTTACGGCATTGGTAGCTTTAAAACCCACACCAAACTTCTGCTTATCGTCCGCAAAGAAGGCAATAGAGTAACACGTTATGTTCATATGTCTAGCGGGAACTATAATGAGGATACCTCACGATTGTATACCGATTTGGGATTGCTGACTACAAATGAAATTTATGCACATGATATTTCTGAATTTTTTAATGTAATAACCGGACATTCCCTGCCACAGATCTATAAATTCCTTATAACTGCCCCGGGCGATATGCGGAAGCAATTGATAGAATTGATTAAAACCGAGGCGTTAAATGCACATCAGGGCCTGGCAAGTGGTATTGTCATTAAGTTAAACTCGCTGGAGGATAAATTTGTAATAGATGAACTTTACAAAGCTTCACAGCTTGGTGTGCCGATAAACTTGATTGTGAGAGGCATTTGTTGCTTGCGTCCAGGCAGAAAAGGATTAAGTGAAAATATTACCGTAATTTCTATTGTTGGTGACTTTTTGGAGCATTCCAGGATCTTTTATTTCCATAACAATGGAGATCCTAAAGTGTATGGCGGCAGTGCCGATATCATGGTGAGGAGTTTTGAAAGAAGGTTGGAGTCGCTTTTCTTATTGGCAGACGATGTTCTAAAGCGCCAGGCAATAAACATACTCTGCTACAACTTTAAGGATAATGTAAACACTTATATTTTACAGGAAGATGGAAGCTATATCCCTAAAGTTTCCGAAGGGGAGCCTCCCTTTAATATCCACAAAGAATTTTTCAATGTAACCCTTGACATAGTCATGAATGCCCAATTGTTTTAAATAAGTTTATAGTTTCAGTTAGTTCTCAGTTCTCAGTTCAAAAAATTCAGGCAGTTCAGGAGTTATTAGTTCAGGAGTTCTCAGTTCACAGTTCGGTATCGTTCAGGGATCACAGTTCTAAAAATGTTCAGGTAGTTCAGGTAGTTCAGGAGTTCTGTTAGTTCTCAGTTCTTCACAGTTCTATATAATTAAGTAGTTTATAGTTTTGAAGTTTTAAATAGTCAAGTATACCTGAATATTGATTTTTGCCCTATTTAAAAGTAATTTAAATTTTATTCAGTAATACTTTTATAAGTACTATTGACAAAGTATTGCTTGGCCACCAGAACTGAACCAATAACATTTGAGATATATTTGAGATATAAGACTGAGAACTAGTACTGAGAACTATGAACTAAAAACTCCTGAACTCAAGAAATAAGGACATTCTGAACTAATAACTCCTGAACTGCCTGAATTTTTTGAACTGAGAATTGAGAACTGAGAACTCCCGAACTGAGAACTTTCTGAACTAAGAACTTCCTGAACTAAGAACTAAGCTTCATTAACTGTGCCGTGGATGTACATGAGTTCCATGGTAGGAGACTGGCTTCCACCTTGTGGTTCAAGCGTAACAGCAAATGCGGCGGCGTTGGCAATATTTTTCATTGGTAAAAGGCCCTCGGCCTCGTGTGGGTTGAATACACCAGCATCTACTGGTTGGCCATTCACAATTGCCCACAGCTGATATTGTTTATCAGCAGGTGGCTGTGGCAAAGCGGCTACATTAAGGTACACTTCCTGAGAATTTTCATTCCAATAAATCCTGGCAAGGGAAGTAGGGGATATTTCCAAACCTTTGAGTTCTACCCGTTGAAATTCGCTTTTATTTATAATCGCAAGATCCCGTTCGGCTTTCCCAAGGTTTTGGTTTACCATATTATATTCTTCTGCCAGCCTGCTGTTTTCAGCAATTACGGTAGCCAAACTATTTTCTGAATTTTGCCACCTACTGTAAAAAGTAATGGCTAAAATAGTGGAAATCAAGGCAAGTGCAGCAGAAGCTGCAGCCCAATATATCAAGCCCCTGCTACTTTTTTCTATTTTTTTGGTAGCTGAATCCATTGAAATGATCTTGGACCCTACTGTATCTTGCTGTTTACTTTCTGTTTTTCCTTCCTTTTCTATGGAATCTATTTTAGATAATAAAGATTCTTTTGTACCAGGCTTTGGCGGTTTTGAATTACTTTGTGCAATTTCATGGAAAACAAGTTCTAATTGACGCAGTTCTTCCATTATTTCGGGATATTTTTCGGCATTAACTTCTACCTCTTTGTTTTGGGAAGGCGTAAGCTCTCCTAAAACATAAGATTCTAAAATTCCGGACGATATGTAGTTTTCCAGGTTCACTTTATTTAATAAATTTCCGTAATTGAATAAGGGCAGATCTCAGTCTGGTTTTTACAGTGCCAAGAGGAATTGCATATTCTTCTGCTACTTCAGTTTGGGTATATCCCTTGAAGTACAATAGATCTAAAATCAATTCTTGGTCGGGGTTTAATTGCTTCAGTAGATCTTTGACACCTATGCCATCTACTGTAGTGTTAAGACTGTTGCTGCTCTCTTTTACATATACGCTTTTACTTATATCATCAGTTTTTTTACTCTTTTTAAATTCTTTTGACCTTAATTTATCAATAGAAATATTCCTCGAAATATTCAGCATCCAGGTAAATAGTTTACCTTTTTTAGGGTCATAACTATCAATATTTAACCATATTTTAATAAAAGCATCCTGCAATACTTCAGAAGAAACATCTTCATCACCAATAATCCTGTAAATTACACCGTGAAGGGCATGGGAGTAATGGTCATAAAGATATGAAATTGCTGATTTATCTTTTGAGATCAAAAGTTGAACCAGCTGGCCTTCAGGTATATTTTTTGAAGTATTTAAATTCAATGGTTTTTGTAAAGTATTTGAAAAAATATTTTTCCTTACTGGACTATTGTTGAGGCAAAACCAAAACTATATAAAATAAACCGAAATTCATTAAAAAATACAATTTTTTTTAAAAATTATTTTCTGTGTCCATGCCTCAGATTAAAGTGGCTTGTTAAGAATTTTGATGACTACCGATTGTAATCGCTCCATTATTTTCTTCCAATCTATATGAATTATTTTTAACTTGCCGTTGTTAAATTTTTTAATCAAAAACTACTGATATGACAGAAGCAAAAATTGGAAATACCGTAAAAGTCCATTATACAGGTAAATTGGAAGATGGGACGATTTTTGATTCCTCCATTGATAAGGATCCTTTGGAATTTAAGATTGGTAATGGGAATATGATACCTGGTTTTGAAAAAGCTGTAATGGGAATGGTACTTGGGGATGTAAAAACTGCAAATATCCCTTTTCAGGAAGCTTATGGTGAGAAAAAGAAAGAAATGATGGTAGAAGTGCCCATGGCACAGGTGCCTGAAGACATTACACCTGAAGTAGGTTTGCAACTTTCCATTGCGCAACAGGATGGCAGCCCTATACCCGTAGTTATCTCTGAGGTAAATGATGATAAAATTATATTGGATGCAAATCATCCTCTTGCTGGAAAAAATCTAATCTTCGATATAGAACTTGTAGAAATAAATTAAAAGTATATTCCTGTTTTAGGTCCACGCTTTATTATGATTTAGTCTAAACATGAAATGGGGCGTGGACTTTTTTATTCCTTTCGTAAAGCACCTGCATCATTCCATCTTTCATGCCTGCATCTGGAACTGTAATTTTTCCCGCACCTGCTGCCCTCATTACAGCCACATAAATCTCTGAAGCCGGAATAATCACATCTGCACGGTCGGGGTTTAATTGTAGGAGATTGATCCTTTCATCAAGGGTATAAGAATTTAAATATTTTTGTATTTCCAAAATTTTAAGCAAAGAAACAGGCTGGCCAGTTTTCTTCTTTGCAAGCTCCATTATTTTATTAATGTTACCACCAGTGCCGATAGCATCAATACTTTTATGGTGCTTTTTTACATGCTCGTTGATCCAGTCATTGAGCTGTTGCCAAATTTGAGGTGAGTCATATTTTCCAAGCCTTCTTACCGAGCCAATTTTAAAAGATTGCGCATTTATCTTTTGCTTGTTCACGTACAAATTAAGCTCTGTACTTCCGCCACCAACATCAATATGCAAATATGTTTTCTCATCAATCGACAAGCTGATCACCTTATTGATGATCTCTGCTTCTTCATCTCCATCAATTATATTTATTATCAGGCCTATGTTTTTCTCTACCCGGTCGGCTATGCTTCTTCCATTTTCAGATTCCCGCATGGCCGATGTGGCACAAATTAGGTAATCATCAACTTCATAAAGATCAATCAGAAGTTTGAAAGCCTGCATGAGCTTCATGAACTTTTCTTCGTTGGATGGGCCTATTTTACCCGTTTCAAAAACATCCTTCCCCAAGCGTAGTGGAAAACGTACATACTCAACTTTTTTGAAATTGACTATATCTTGATAATCAACAACTTTGGTTATTTGTAATCGGATCGCGTTAGATCCAATATCGACTGCAGCTAGTTTCAAAGTTTTTAAATTGATGTTAAAATGGTAAAGATAATAAAAAAGGTAATAGGTAATTGTAAATGGTAATAGGTTATGGGCAATAGGTTATAGGAAACCGACCTATTAACCAAAAAACGTGATTATATCTGGATTGAAGATCAATGTAAAAATTAACATATATAGATCTGATTATTTAAATCTGAACTATTTGAAGTAGTAAGTATGGGCATTTCAATGTTAGAGAAGTTTATTTTTCTATATACCCATAACCCATAACCTATAACCTTTACCTTATTTTTTACTTGCAAATTTTTAAAATCCACTTATTATAATTTAATTTGCAGTTGCTTATCAAGAAAGACTGAGGGACTGGGCCCTACGAAGTCTTAGCAACCTCCTAAAGAAAGGTGCTAACTCCCATTTCGGTACAGCCGAGAGAAGATAAGTGATTCCCTACGGGACTCTCTTTCTTGATTAGCCAAATCAACTTTTAGAAAGAGAATGACAACCTTCGATCAGATACAGAAATTATTAAAAGAACGGATCCTTGTGCTCGACGGTGCAATGGGTACCATGATTCAGCAATACAAGCCTACCGAAGAGGACTATAGGGGCGAAAGGTTTCAGGATTATTCTATGTCTGTAAAAGGAAACAATGACATGTTATCCATTACACAGCCCTGGATGATCAAAGAGATACATGCCAAATACCTTGAAGCAGGTTCTGATATCATTGAAACCAATACTTTCAGCAGCACCTCCATAGCCATGGCAGATTACAAGATGGAGCACCTGGTTTACGAGCTCAATTTTCAATCTGCAAAAATTGCCAAAGAAGTAGCACAAGAATTTTCCAGCAAAGACCCATCCAAGCCAAGGTTTGTTGCAGGGGCAATGGGCCCAACAAATAAAATTGCTTCTATGTCGCCGGATGTTAATGATCCTGGTTACAGGGCTGTTACATTTGACGAGCTTAAAGCCGCTTATACCGAACAAGCAAGGGGATTGATAGATGGAGGTGCAGACCTGCTTTTATTGGAAACCATCACGGATACTCTGAATGTAAAAGCGGCATTGTTTGGGATAGATGAATATTTTGAAAAAATTGGGAAAAGGCTTCCAATAATGGTGTCGGGAACCATTACCGATGCCAGTGGCAGGACCCTATCTGGCCAAACAACTGAAGCATTCCTGTATTCAGTTTCGCATATGCCCTTGCTAAGTATTGGGTTGAACTGTGCTTTGGGTGCCAAAGAACTTCGGCCATATTTGCATACCCTTTCAGAAAAAGCACCTTATTTTGTAAGTGCTTACCCAAATGCAGGACTGCCAAATGAAATGGGTGAATATGATGAAACACCCGAGGAAATGCTAGTGCAGATAGAAGATTTCCTCAAGCATAATTTTGTAAATATCCTAGGTGGATGTTGCGGTACCACACCAAAACATATAAGGGCTATTGCAAAAGCAGCCTCTAATTTCAAGCCCAGGACAATTCCTGTCGTAGAGCCTTTAGCAAGGTACAG
>JALZND010000023.1:0-7456 GCA_030857845.1 Bacteroidota bacterium
GTATATGCATAAGGAATTTAAATCTTTTTCTTTAAACTCCATAATAACCATTAAGGTTGAGGAATACATAAAAATAAATCCCTTAACCCTATTGAACATCATTCTATAATTATAGTGACCTTGTTCATCTTCTTTGCTTCAAGTACTCCTGTTTGTACGCCAGCCCCAAAATTATTGGCATCACCTTTTGATACATTTACATAGTATTCAATAGGTTCAAGTTTTTTTATTGTCACTACACCTTTAACATTTGTGGTTAGTGGTTCTATTGCAGCATTTGCATTTTGCTCATAATCACTTTCACTTTTGTAAAGTACCACTTCAGCACCCTCCACCACATTGCCCAGCTCATCGCGAACGGTTACTTGAAGGGTTGTGTTAAACAGCTGATGATATGGAACAGTAAATGAAAACAAAAGAATACTGAAAACAGGTATAATAAAGAACAATAGCTTTTTCATAATTGGTTGAATTGTTAAACAAATATTTTTCAAGTTAAAGTATTTTAGCCAAACCACATATAAAAATTATTTAATCATTTATGCTAACAGGTTATATTTTATTCTTTTAAAAACCTTCAATTATCATCAAAAATGAAGGTAAATTAATTACAATTAAGGTATTCCAATTATTTTAAAAGAAGCTGAATTTTTGATAAATATTCCATTTTTAAGCAATACATGACCCCTTGTTCTAAACCTGTTAAGTAATAAATTTTAATATTACAAATTCCTTCTTATAAAAAATGTAACAGTGCTAAATTTTCTAAACCAATTAAAAGTATATTCATGTAGTATATTATTTATATATAATTGCATATCAATAGGTTATGACCTTATTTTTGTATGTATAGCATATTATTCATTTATTTGATATCAAAAAAAGCTACTGTATTATTTGCCTCAAAATGGAATTAATAAGCAGATGAAAGTATTGCATCTTTATCTCCAGAACAAAGCTGAAAAATAACAGCATAATCTTCTGTTAGTAATCCCACAGCTTTATTTCATCTATCCACATAAAGATTTATGCAACTAATACTTCTCTCGGTACTTTTTCTGGTATCATTTGTTTCTTGTGGCAAAGAAAATACTGTTATGCCCGAAAAGCTTTTTATGAAGCTCATTCCTTCACAAAGGTTTGTAAGAGTCAATGATTCCATATCATTTTCATTGTACATTGAAAATCATGAAAATTTTCAACTTGATTATGAATGGACAGCCGACAAGGGAACTGTAGCCGTACTAGGGCGTAATGGGAGATTTTTTGCCCCAGCAACAAAAGACGATGTAAAACTTTTGCTCAAAGCAACAGATCAATATGGTCGAATTTATAAAGATTCTGTAATCATAAAAGTGTTCAACCAGCTGGTGATATTAAAAGCAGATGATTTGGTGAACGATTCAAAATCAATATTTCCAGAAAGATGGGACAGGTTCATTGAATATATAGATGAAAAGGGAATTAAAGCAAGTATTGGGATAATCGGCAATTCACTGGCATCGGGTAATCAAGCCTACTTTAACAGAATTAAAGAATATCACCTTAAGGGCAATATTGAGTTTTGGAACCACGGGTACGACCATCTTATCAATGGCATAAATGAAAAGGGTGAAAAATATCATGAATTCAAAAACAGTCCATTGGCATACCAAAAATCGCAAATTGAAAAAGCCCAATCTTTGGCCAAGAAAAATTTAGGGTTTTATTTTCGTTCTTTTGGTGCTCCGGCAAATGGCATTGATAGTAATACCCTGCTGGCTTTAGAAGCTGATAGTACCATCAAGGTATGGTTTTATGGAGATGCTGCTACCACAAAGCTGAACCTGGCGCGCCATCCTTCATGCGAAATTGAATACCCTGTACATAATCCTGATTTTGAAAAATTAAAACAACACTACGACCCTGTGACCGATCTTTTGGTTTTACAGATCCATCCTAATAGCTGGGACGAAATAAAGTTTAGCGAGTTTTTTCAAGTGGTGGACCATCTCATTACTAATAACGCCACTTTTATCAATCCCTATGAATATTATAAGTTGACGAATAACGTATGGGAAGAAATTATTTTTTAGCTTGGTTCTATAATAACCTGGAGCCAGGAATTGGGACACCCGGATCCAGTAAGTTTTAACTTTTAAGTAGTGAATAACTAAAGTTTCGCACAAAGTTTTAAATAGAATGGAGCGTACATAAACTAGCTATTAAGCAAATGGAGATCTATTTAATGTTTCCATTTGTGACCCTAAAAGGGTCAAATATTATTAGCCCTGGGTTTCAACCCAGCGTTAATAATATAAAAGGCTGAAGTTTTGGCGGTTTTTTTGCCCTTTAAGCAAAAAATTGACAAAACATCATCTGCGAAACATTAGTGAATAATATATAGATCAAAAAAAGACTTTCCAAAAGTATACCTTCTGGAAAGTCTAGAATTTAGATTTTGTTGTGTTTTTATGAACTTTAAGGTATTCGCTTTTAAAAAAAATAAGCACTAAACTTTTGCAGCCTGATAAAGTTCTGTCCTTAAAAGTTTTACAGAAGGATTGGTAATATAATCATCATAGGTCATCTTTTTGTCAATAATACCTCCAGGTGTAATCTCTATGATTCTATTGGCAATAGTCTGAACAAACTCATGGTCATGAGATGTAAATAGCACCGTACCTTTGTAGTCTTTTAGAGAATTATTGAAAGCAGTTATGGATTCCAGATCCAGATGGTTTGTAGGTTCATCTAAAAGTAATGCATTAGGATTTTGCAGCATAAGCTTGGAAAGCATGCACCTAACTTTCTCACCACCTGAAAGAACGCTTGCTTTTTTAAGGGATTCTTCTCCAGTGAAAAGCATCCTTCCTAAAAAACCACGGATAAAAGATTCATCTTTTTCTTCAGAATACTGCCTCAACCAGTCAACAAGGTTCAGGTCTGCTTTGAAGTATTTGCTGTTGTCGTTAGGCAAAAATGCCTTGTTTATAGTAACTCCCCAGGAGAAATTTCCATGATCTTGTTTTTCCTCTCCCATCAATATCTGAAAAAATGTAGTAACCGCTAAACCTTCTTTAGAAAGGAAAACAACTTTATCCCCTTTATCAAGCCGGAAGGTTACACCTGAAAAGAGTAGGTTCCCATCATTGCTTTTTCCTAAATTTTCAACGTTCAGTATCTGGTCGCCGGCTTCCCTTTCCTGCTTGAACAAAATTGCAGGATATTTCCTGCTTGAAGGTTTTATTTCATCGATGGTCAATTTTTCCAAAAGTTTCTTTCTGCTTGTTGCTTGTTTAGATTTAGAGGCATTTGCGCTAAAACGTTCAACAAAATCCTGTAGTTCTTTTCTTTTTTCTTCCACCTTTTTATTCTGGTCACTCCTTTGCTTTAGTGCAAGCTGGCTTGATTCATACCAGAAAGAATAATTTCCTGTATGCAATTGGATTTTGCTAAAATCTATATCAGCAACATGCGTACAAACAGTATCTAAAAAGTGCCTGTCGTGGGATACAACAATAACAGTATTTTTAAAGTCGGCAAGGTAATTTTCCAGCCAAATAACAGTTTCTACATCCAGGTCATTGGTCGGCTCATCCAATAATAAGATATCCGGGTTACCGAATATAGCTTGTGCCAGTAGTACCCTAACTTTTTCATGGCCACCAAGCTCGTGCATGAATTTGTAATGCAATGCTTCACCTATGCCCAAACCACTTAATAAACCTGCCGCGTCGCTTTCTGCATTCCATCCATCCATTTCGGCAAATTCTGCCTCTAACTCAGAAGCCCTCACACCATCGGCATCTGAAAAATCTGGCTTTAGGTATATGGCATCTTTTTCCACCATAATGTCATAAAGCTTCTTGTGGCCCATTATAACAGTTTGCAAGACAGCATATTGATCAAACTCAAAGTGATTTTGTTTTAAAACCGCTATTCTTTCACCAGGGGTAATGGCAACCTGCCCTGTTGTAGGATCTATTTCACCAGATAAAATTTTAAGGAAAGTTGATTTACCGGCACCATTCGCGCCAATAATACCATAACAATTCCCTGGGGAAAATTTAACATTTACGTCATCGAACAACACCCGCTTGCCAAACCTAAGCGATAAATTTGAAACTGAAATCATAATTTTATTTTAAATAATTACAAAGCTAAATATTCTTTTTTAGAGAAATACCATATAAAAGGGAAAATAAAGGTAAAACATTCTATATGTGCTTTATAATTCATACAAAAACCTGGAAAATAAAGTTTTGCTGCAAATCATTAATTATAATAACCCTTTGTGAGAAACTAAATTTTGCTTTTTATAGAATTGAAACCTTTAACCCCAAGCTTTTCTACCTTGAGTTTTTTTCTCTCAATCCTGTAGGGATTGGATGTGAATAACACCGTATGAAATGCGGAGTAAAAGTAGGCAAAAACTCCAACCATGAAGTGGTTGAACTAAAAGCAAGAATTTGCTTATGAGAATGAGTTTTGTTCAACCCTTGCGAGGGTTGTCTAAGCTTTTATATTCCTCCCTGGATTTGATCCAGGGCTATTCAAGTTAAAGCCTTTCGAGGCTTTCTGCACTTACATTTGTTCTTTAAATTAATATATTTCTATAAGATAATTTTTTTTCAACCTTAATGACCGAAGAACTTAATCAGCAATAGATTTTTACATCAATTTGATTTCTAATGAATATAATTTTACACAACAGGTCAAAATTTATTTGTCTTATAGTCCATTGGGCAAAAAAAAAGAGGCTGATTTCAGACAGCCTCTTTTTTTAAGTTTAATTATTTGCTTTATTTCGATTTGGTATTAGATTTTTTACCACCTTTTTTTGTCTCTAAAGTAAATGGAACCTCAAGGTTTTCCCAGGCCAGTACCACCTCTGCTTTATTGTTTCCTTTTTCTTTGATGTCAAATTTCATCCTTTCGTTCATTTCGGAGGATTTTTTTGGTTTGGATTTTATCCTCAATACATCTTCGTCTTCGCTATAATCATATGCTCCCCACTGTTGATGGTTTTTATTGAAAATAATGGTCCATTCATTTTCCGCGGGGATAGTAAATAAAGCATAAGTGCCGGCTTTAAGCTCTTTACCTTCTACCATAACATCTTCCGATAAAGTAATTTTTGTAGGTTCATTGGCCCCTGTTCGCCACACCTTGTTATAAGGCACCATTTCGGAATTCCAAATTTTTCGGCCTTTTACAGCAGGCGAACTATAATCAATGGTTATTTTGGCAGACCCTACTGTTTTAGTGGCAGATGCCGGTGGACTTGGCCTATCTTTTTTATCCTGAGCGGTAGCATCAATGTTTAATAAAAAAATTATGGCTACGGCCCATACTAAGCTGAAAAAAAATTTTGTGTTCTTCATAAATTTTTAAATTTTATTTAATTGATGGTAAATTAGAAAAAATTACTTAAAGTTTTTAATAAAACGTCTAACAAAAATTTTATTTTGTCAAATCAATTATTTAAAAATGAAAACGTCCAGCATCATCAAATGTGATACTGGACGTTTTCGAATCCTCGGTTAAACTTTATCAAAGCAATACTTTAATTATATAACACTTAAAGTATTCATCACTTTCTTAACGGAGGTGAACACCAATAAGCTTGAACCAAAATCAAGATCTTCCACCTATTAGGGGATTCACAGAAATGATTTTATTTGATAAACTTTGATTGGGATTAGACATTTGTACCTCCTTTCTTTAAGTGCTACATAAATAACAGAGGCAAGATCAGCGACGTGATTTGAAGACTCTATTACCGATAATACTCATTATCTCGAATTACAACAACGAGGATATTCCAAAAGTTGCATAAACTAAAATTTTATTTTAATCGTCTGTCTTTTTTAAAATATTTTTATGCTTCAATTAAATTTAATCGAATATATTTCCATTGATTTGAATGCTACAAATTATTCCAATCTTTAAACTGCAATAATTTAAACTCATTTCTAAAAGTATTGCAAGTCGGATTAATATAGTTGAGAGGTGTATAAGCCCCCTTAATGTTTTTAAAAGTAGGATTTGAGTTTTCCATTTCAGAACTTTAAAAATTTTCACCTCAGACCCCAGCGGGGTCAAATATAATTAGCCACGGGTTTAAATCCGTGGCAATTGATAGGAGAGTGAGTAGTTTTGGCGGAATTTTTGCCTTTTAAAGCAAAAATTGTGACAAAACGGATGCTGCGAAACTTTTGTCATATATAACTAATTAAAATCAACATAAATCCAAGCATCCTGTCGTTGGATGCATTAGATTATTGTTTGAACATTATCATTCACTTTATAATTTTAATTATACATTTAAGAATAGGACGATCTTTCAATTATTTTAGGTACTATTTTTGTAAAGCAACCGGCATGAAATCAATAAATTACATAATATTATTAAAATATAGCTTTATAGTGCTCCTAATATTAGGCATCAATGCCTGTAAAACTTTAAAGCCACAAAAACCCGAAGAAGCATATCCTCATTTAAAGTCCCAGGAAAATATTTCAACAGTAAACATACCTATAGAATTTCCCATAACGGAGCTTGAAAAACAGATAAATAAACAAGTGGCAGGTTTAATTTATGAAAATGGAGGTAAAAAAGCCGGAAATGAAAATTTAGAATTTAAAGTCTGGAAGAAACAAGATATTTCAGTTGAGGGGAAGGATGGCATGTTCCATTTCAAAGTGCCACTTAAGGTATGGGTAAAAGCCGATTTAGGGCTTCAAAAAATGGGAATCAACATTTCAGAATCAAAAGAAACATATTTTGAAATAGATTTAAATTTTATTTCCGGACTTTCTGTTGATTCAAATTATAATGTGGTTCCAGATATCCATGCAAACGGGTACGATTGGGTAAGGCGGCCTAAATTAAAAATGGGTTTTATAGAAATTTCATTGGGTTCATTTGTTGAACCCTATATCCAGGAGGCCCAACAACAAATATCTAAAAATATCAATGAGCAAATAAAGGATAAAATTGATATAAAAAAATGGGTTCAAAATGCATGGAATGGCCTGCAGCAGCCCATGTTGATTTCGGAAGAACACCATGCCTGGATAAACATTAAACCATTGGAAATACACATGACGCCTATCCATGTGCATGAAAGCAAAGTTAACGCTATCATTGGATTTAAAGCCATTACAGAAACAGTTTTTGGTGATAAGCCTCAAATAAAAGAATTGTCAACTTTGCCACCATTGCAAATTGCAGAGTCTGTACAAGATGATTTTGCAATTACTTTTTCAGGTGAAATTTCACAAGAAAAAGCCCGGAACATTATCGCAGAGAAATTTGTGGGCAAAGAGTTCAGTTTTAAAGGGGGCAAAAAAAAGGTCACTATTACAAAAATCGACTTATATGGCAGTGAGGGAGACTTGATTGTGGAAGCAGATCTTGTTGGAAGTATTGACGGAAAAATTTTCCTCTCAGGTAAGCCTCATTATGACC
>JALZND010000023.1:7466-16944 GCA_030857845.1 Bacteroidota bacterium
CACAATCACTGATAGTCCAAGGGCTTGATTATACTTTGGACACAAAAAGCAAATTGACAAAAACTGCTAATTGGCTTGTAAAGGGAAAAATGGTAAAGGTCCTTGAAGAGTCTTTAAAAATTCCTTTGGAAAGTCAAATGACAAAAGCAAGGAACAGCATTGAAGAAAGGATTCACAACAAGGCCCTCGCAAAAGGAATATTTTTGAATGGCACTTTAAATGAAATTGTGCCTTCTGAGGTTTATTTAACGGAAGACTCAATTATAGCCCTGGTAAAAGCCACAGGAAAGGCAGAAATTAAAATTAATGGATTGTAAGTTTAATTGAAAAATACTCATTCTATTGATTTGTGCCTTAGCTTATCTTTAAATTTGATTCTTAATATACGACTCCTCACCTTCAACGATTTGAAAACTGTATTGTTTCTTCAATTCTTTATTTATGTCCTTTATCTCAAATTTTCCTTCTTGCATGAATTTATAGTAATATATACTGTCTTTTTCCTGCGATGTAATGGGTCGGCCTCTAGTGTCAAAGGTAGTCATTACCCATTCCCACTCATTGTATATTTCAACCTGAGGTTTAACATCATTTTCCTTACATGAGAATACTATCATTAAAAAAATAACTAGTGAAAGGTATTGCATATTTATTTAATTAGACTTTTAATCTATGGACACCTATGGTTGTATTTTGGTTGGAAACTCTTGAGCAAAACTATTGTGACAAGAAATAAATCCAACTTTTATGATTTACACCTAATTGCTGGAAAATATGATTTACATCAATATGCATTAGCTTGAACCATTAAATATAATCTATAAAGCTAAACCTATAGTTGGTCTTTTCAGTTTAGAACAAAATAGCTTTATGGCTTTTTAATTTTAATACTTTTTTACTTTAACCCATTTTTTATGCACAGCCAAAAAAAAGAATTTAATATTAATTCCAAGTATATCACAGTTATTTTTGCAATCGCTTTGTTGTTCTCTTTCAATGTAAATGCTCAAGATGAAACTTTTGATGCTCCAGAAGAAGAACAAACCGCGACTTCTTTTAATGATGAAGAACTGCAACTATTTGCCAATGCAGCTGGTAAAGTGATTATTATTCAACAGGAAACGGAAGAAAAAATGCTGAAAGCCATTGAGGGTGAAAACATAGAGCTGGAGAAGTTTAATGCAATTTTAAAATCACAACAAAGCCAGGAAGAAGAAGCAATGGAAGCTTCTGAAGATGAGATGCAATCTTTCAACAATGCTGCTGAGAAAATAATCCAAATTCAAACAGAGGTGCAATCAGAAATGATTCAAGCAATCCAGGATGAAGGCCTTGAGCCGCAAAAATATGAGCAAATTATGTTGGCATATCAATCAGACCCGGAAGTTAAAGCCAGGATAGATTCTATGCTGCACAATACTGCTGAATAATTAGTTTTATTAAAAAATAGATCTGAATCTCGATTCAGATCTATTTTTTTTTGGTTTAATGGTTGACATGCTTAAAGGGATATACAAACAACTTTTACTGATTTAAATAGAAAAAATTTTGTCCTAATGTGTGGCCGATTAGGTCTCTTAATATTTAGTACATGGAATCTCCACTCACCCGAAGGCATTTGCTCAAAAGAATATTGAAAGCTGGAATTTCATTTACTGTCATACCACCAATTCACATTTCTCAGGGCATTTTAAATTTTATTCCTTTAAAAGATAGGCCAATGATTGAAAGGACCATACCTGCCACTGGTGAAAAAATACCTGCAATTGGTATGGGCACCTGGCAAACTTTCGATGTGGGCAATAATAAAGAAAAAAAAGCCAACCTGGAGCAGGTGCTTAAAATGTTCAAGGAAAGAGGGGGGAAGTTTATAGATTCATCTCCCATGTATGGAAGTTCGGAAGCGGTAGTAGGTGAATTGTCAAAAAAGCTTGGACTTCAGGAATCCTTGTTCCTTGCTTCAAAAGTATGGACTTCCGGCAAAAATGAAGGGACTGATCAAATAGAAAAAACTATGCGATTGATGAAGGCCCAAAAAATAGACCTAATGCAAGTACACAACCTAGTGGATTACAAAACACACCTTCAAACATTAAGAAGAATGAAAGATGAAGGCAAAGTTCGTTATATTGGGATTACCCATTATACTACCAGCTCATATCCCGACCTCATGAAGGTGATTAAAGAGCACCCATTAGATTTTGTCCAGTTTAATTATTCAATTCAAACAAGGCAAGCGGAAAATTCCATATTGCCTTTCGCGGCCGAAAATGGAATAGCGGTTGTTATCAACAGGCCCTTTGAAGGTGGCAGCATGTTTTCTAAGGTGAAAGGGTTGGAGGTGCCCTCTTGGGCAGAAACATTTAATTGCAAAAGCTGGGGAAATTTTTTCCTGAAATACATCATTTCACATCCTGCTGTTACCTGTGCTATTCCTGCTACCGACAATCTCAAGCATTTACATGACAACATGGAAGCGCTTTATGGTAACTTGCCCGATGAACAGACCCGGCTTAAAATGGCAAAATTTTTTGATGGCTTATAAATCAATGAAATCTTTGATATATTTACTTTAGTAAAATCTCTATCATTCTGTTTAAAAAAAATTATGCCAGAATCCATTCAACATATTTTAAAAATTTTAGAAGTTGAGGGCACTTCTTCAATTAATTGGGACCGGATATTGTCAGAAACATTGAAAACTTTTGAATGCACAACAGGCTCTATCCATGCACTTGACCCATTAAACAATACGCTTCATATTAAAGCAAGCCAGGGTATCCCTGAATTTCTGCTTCTAAAGATGAGCCTAATACCTGTAGGAAAGGGAATGGCTGGCGTGGCGGCCTTAAGGTTAGAGCCCGTACAGATGTGCAATCTTCAAACTGACGATTCCGGAATAGCAAGGCCCTCAGCTAAAGAAACCAAAGTTGAAGGGGCTATAGCCGCACCTATTATGTTTGAGGGCAAACTTTATGGCACCCTTGGCATTGCAAAATCAATTCCATACGATTTTACAGAAGATGAAATAAACTCACTTATGAAAATAGGGGAGCGTATTGCTATGATTTTGTCAAGGTTCCATGATATAAATCATAGGTCATTATATTAATGAAATCCAAAAATTCATGTGCCTTTTTTAGGTCTGTATGTTTTAAATATTCATTGTCGCCTACACTTGCTATGGTCAATAAATAGTAAGGCGCTTTACCCTCTTGTTTAGTATCCTGGTCCAAAGCTTTTTTTAGGTTCTCAAGCATCATGGTAAAATTAGTTTTATCTTCTGCTCTAAAAACCTGCTCCTATTTGTCCTGGAAATTTTCCGTCCAGGTTTACCCCGTCAAGTTGAAAGCACTTCATGAATGATATACAGCTTTTAGTAAATTTTTCCCTCGACTGTTCTGTTAATGCTGCATCAGAAAATACTTCGGCACCCTATCCCCCTACAGAAATTAAAATTTTAAGGTCAGGATTTCCCTTTTTAAAGTATTAAAATGGAGTAAATTTAAAAAATCCCGCTCGCTCAGCTTTTCTATGACACCTGATTAGAAATTTTTGCAAATGCATAGTTGATATGGGTAAGGTTTTCTGCTTCAATTTCATGCTTTCGCCAATCTTTGCCGCCTGCCACATATCCCAATATTATAAAGTCGGAAGCTGGATTTTCCATGTTCAACTGTTTATGGGTAGATTGAGTACTACAGGAAAAAATACCGCAGCAAGCAAAACTGTAAAAAAGCCTTTTAAAAACTTTTTGTCAAAAAAATTGGTGCTAAGTAAAATAATAACTCCCTTTTTTTCCTATTGCAATGAACAGATGCGCTTACCATCTTAACAATATTTTAGATCCATTTGCAACATCCCCTTTTAATAATGCAGCATAATGTACCCTTGTAAGATTTTGCTGAATGAAACTCAAATAATCTGGCAAGGAATATGTTCTTTCGATATAATAAATAGAAGCTTAATTATAAGAAAACCTTTACCTTTTATAACAATATTTTGTATGTATGCCAGAGTAATAGTATTGTACATCGTCATCATAATAGCAGCATGTACATCAGGAAAAAAAGCCTACCAAAGAGGTAATTACGACGAAGCTACCTTAAAAGCGGTAAATCGCCTAAGGGGAAATCCTAAGAACAGTAAAGCGCGGGAAACATTATATAATGCCTACAACCAGTCAATAATATGGAGGCAGAACAATATTTCCTCTTTAAAGCAATCTGTGGATGATTTTCGCTGGGAAGGAATTGCAGATAATTATTCACTAATGAACTTCCTTTATGATCAAATCAAGACCTGCCCAGCCTGTATAGAGGTGGTGCCAAATCCAATAAGATTTACTACAGAACTTGATGAGGCACGACTAAAAGCCGCAGAAAACAGGTATGAAACTGGCAAGAAAATGATGGCCAATAAATGGGATAGAAATATTTCTAAAGAAGCATTTGGTCATTTTTCCACAGCAAATAAATATTTTCCAGGATTTAAAGATGTAAGATTTTGGATGGATGAATCTTTATATTATGCTACTTTAAAAGTTGTGGTTGAAAAAATTCCCTTACCTTCAGGATCACTGGCTGTAAGCAGTGAATTTTTTGAAAATAAAATCCAGGAATTTTTACGGCAACTCCAGATAAATGAATTTGTAAAATTTTATACAGTAGAAGAGGCAAGAGTGAATGGCATAAAAGAGGCAGATCATATTTTACAGCTCCGTTTTGATGAATTTGTTGTGGGGAACACTCATATAAAGGATCAGGAAGTGGAAGTGAGCAAAGACAGTGTTATAGTGGGTAATGTATTGGTGAGAGGAGTGAAAACAAATGTCTACAATACTGTAAAAGCCAAAGTACGTACTTATAATAAAGCCGTCATTTCCACAGGAATCCTTGATTTTAGAGTTGTGGACCCAAGGACGAAAGCTGTATTAACCCAAGAAAAATTACCGGGTTCTTTTACATGGGTTTCGCAATGGGGTTCTTTTAATGGCGATGAAAGGGCACTTACAGACGATCAAAAGAAATACTGCAATCTGCGGGAGGTAGCGCCACCTTTGCCCCAGGATTTGTTTATTGCATTTACCCAACCCATTTATGGGCAAATAACTTCAAAGATAAATCATTATTATCGTAGGTTTTAAAATCTGCTGTGCCTGAGCTGTTATAATCTTGCTAAAGATCTGACTTTTGGTTTATGAATGGTTTTCCTGAAAATGTGGATCTATTTTGTAAAATTTTCAAATTTCGACTCATTTTTAGTAGAAAAAATGGGCATTTCTAAATAAAGATTGTAACCTTCCAGATTAACTTGCGTTCAGCTTTTGAAAGCATCCTTAATGCTTAAAATTTCTTTATTTGAAATTTTAATATGTTGAACCCCATTTATATTAATATTTTGGCAGCGGATCAATTACATTTTATTTTACCTTGTAAAGAAACAGTAGGCGTAGCAACCCACGTTGATGCTAAAGAAGAAAAAATGGATTCAGGTTCGACAGAGTTGCCTAAAGAAGAAGGTTTGTCAATCAATATTGAAAATTTTAAAAATTTGACAAAAAACAACTCTTTAGTGATTCAGAAACTAATATTAATGACCATTGAAAGTTTTAATTGTTATAAAGAAGAATACAAGTTTTTATTAGAAAAGCGCGATGCAAAAGGAGTTGGATTATTGAGCCACAAATTAAAACTAACTTCTAACCTGTTGTCAGCGCACAACCTTGAAAATATTATTGGACAAACAAGGGAAATGTTGGTTAATGGAAACTGTAATGATTTTCAAATCCAGGAAGCTATTTCCAACATTCATAAGGAATTTGATCTTTGCAACCGAGATCTAATGTCGGCACTTAAAGAGTTTCAATAGAAATTATATTTTATTTAACTTTCCTAGTATTTTATTGAATGCTTGATAAATTTATAACCTGTTGGTATATAGCCCAATGATTTGTAAAATTGATGGGCTTTTTCTTTTCTCCCAAATCCGCTTACAAGCCAAGTTCCCGAACATTTGTTTTCTATTGCCAAAGTTTCTGCAAAATCCATTAACTGTTTTCCAAGTCCTTTTTTCTGAAATTTTTCACTTACCACAATAACCGATATCTCTCCATAACGGCTTTTTGTCTCTTGGTTTTCCCTCACCCTAAAACCAAGGGCACCTACTACTTTGTGATTATACTCATAGACATAAAGTGATTCTGATGAATTCAATTCATTGGAAGAAACCTTTTGCAGACGGTTCAAAACTTCAGTATCTGAAATATTATGGCCTGTCATCTCTTCAAATATATTTTTTATAGATTCTTTATCCTTTGCCTCTGCCTTTCTTATCATTTTCGAGTTAAATTATTCTTACTGTGTTTACGTTATTTGTTGGGTAAAAGTATAAAAAGATTTTTCAGGCAAGGAATTAGATATTTGACAAGGCTATTAAGCTTCCTAAGATTTTATACAGAATAAATGGACAGCTAAAAAATCAACTACCGCTATTTTATTTTTGATAGATTTTCACGAACAAATCCTCTACTTTTTTTCGGGCCCATGGCGTGGTGCGTAGGAATTTAAGGCTGGATTTTATGCTTGGGTCATTGTTAAAGCTTTTAATATTAATTTTATAGCCCAACTGTTCCCATCCATAGTAGTCAACAAGGTAAAGCAATACTGATTCCAATGTTTTTCCATGTAAAGGATTATTGGGTTGATTTTCGGCCATTTTGTTTTCAATTAGATAAATATAAAATTAATAAAAGGCGTTTATAATTACTTGTTCAAAAAATATATTTTTTGAATGGAAAATTAACAGGATAGTTATTGGATATTTATCTTCTTTATTTTTTAAAGCATAATTTCTCAATATCTTTAAAACTTATTTTTAATCTCCTTAAAAAGGTTGTACTATAGAAGTTTATTCGCCTTGTAGAAAAAAAACAATATTTATTGGAAGTGCTTTGCCGATTCCAGTGATTAACACAATAATGTATGCTCAAAGAAAAAGGAAAAATGGGATTAGGGACTGCCCCAGTGTTTCTAACTGCTATTTCCACTATCCTGGGTGCGATAATGTTTTTAAGGTTTGGCTATGCAGTAGGTCAAGTAGGGTTATTAGGTTCATTGGCAATTGTGTTCATTGGCCACCTGGTAACAATTCCCACTGCTATGGCCATTGCGGAGATTGCCACCAATCAGAAGGTGGAAGGGGGAGGGGAGTATTTTATTATATCCCGATCATTTGGTATAAATATAGGTGCATCCATTGGTGTGGCGTTATTTTTTTCACAAGCTATAAGTGTAGCATTTTACATCATTGCATTTTCACAGGCTTTTGAGCCACTTTTTGATTTTATCTTGCATGAATTCCATATATTGGTGTACGACTACAGAATTGTAAGTATTCCTGCCACACTTTTGCTGATTCTTGTCATAACTACTAAAGGAGCTGATTTAGGCCTTAAAGTATTATATGTTGTAGTAAGCATTCTTTTTTTGTCTTTAATATTTTTCTTTATGGGCAATACAGAATATTCAGCAACAAGTGAAGCTTTTGCTTTTGGCAAAACAGTTGAAAACCCCAATGAATTTTTTTATGTTTTTGCCATCTGTTTTCCTGCTTTTACAGGAATGACAGCTGGAGTGGGACTTTCTGGCGATTTAAAAAATCCTAAAAAGTCTATTCCTTTCGGAACATTGGCTGCTACAATTTTTGGCATGTTTATCTATTTTTTTATTATATATAAACTTTATATATCTGCCAGCGCAGAAGATCTTGTTGAGAACCAATTGATCATGAGCAAAATAGCAATCTGGGGACCTATAATTCCTATTGGTTTAGCTGCAGCAACCATATCATCGGCATTGGGTTCAATACTGGTAGCCCCCAGAACATTACAGGCACTGGCAGGCGACAAGATCTTCCCATCCCGTAAATTAAATTTTTGGTTATCAAAAGGAAAAAAAGATACCAATGAACCCCTGAATGCAACTTTGGTAACATCAGCCTTGGCATTGTTTTTTGTATCAATAGGGGACGTTAATTTTGTGGCAGAAATAATATCAATGTTTTTTATGGTCACATATGGAGCAATCTGCCTGATTTCTTTTATGGAGCATTTTGCTGCCGACCCAGCATACAGACCTTCTTTTAAATCTAAATGGTATTTGTCTTTAATGGGGGCACTTTTATGTATATGGCTGATGTTTAAAATGAACCCTACATTTGCTGTTATGTCCATTGTAATTATGTTTGCAATGTTTATTGGCCTTTCAAAGAGCAGAGATGACAAAAAAGGGCTATCACTAATTTTCCAAGGGGTTATATTTCAGCTAAGCCGCCAGCTACATGTGTTCCTGCAAAAAACAGATAAAGAAGGAGACGTAGGCCATTGGAGGCCCTCTATAATATGTGTTTCCAACAGTACCTTCGAACGCTTTGGCGCTTTTGACCTGCTGCGTTGGATTTCATTTAAATATGGTTTTGGTACCTATATTCATAGGATTCATGGATATTTATCTAAAGAAACCCATCAAGAAGCAAAAAATATACTGAAAAGGCTTATCCGCCTATCGGAATACTCTAAAAGCAATGTCTACCTTGACACACTGATCAGTCCATCATATACTTCTGCAATTGCACAGGTTATTCAGCTTCCAGGTGTTTCGGGTAAGGAAAATAATATGATTTTATTTGAATTTGATAAGAATGACTCAGATAACCTGAATGATATTATTGATAACTTCCAACTTGTTAAATCTACCGATTTTGATATTTGCATATTGGCAAGTTCCAACAGGAAGTTTGGCGTTAAACGCTATATTGATATTTGGATTACAACCCAGGATTATGCCAATGCTAACCTAATGATCTTAATGGCTTATATTATCCTTGGCCACCCGGAGTGGAAAAAAGGAAATATAAAAATATTCATTATTAGTGATGAACATGAATTGCCCAAGCAAAGGGAGAAGCTCCTTTCCCTAATCAATGAAGGGCGATTGCCCATTTCCCCAATGAACATTAGCTTTATACCTCAGAAAGGAGATGTAGATACCAAACAAATCATCAATGACAAATCAAAAGATGCAGACCTTACAATTATTGGATTTAGGAACGAATTGATCAGGAAAAAGGAACCCGATGTATTTTTGGGATATAGCGACCTTGGCGATATTCTTTTTGTTAATACAACAAAAGAAAAACAGATCTTTTAACTCAAATTTTTAAGCTTTTATTTTTATTCCTAAGGCAGACTTCAAAAAGAAATAACCATTGTGTCAATGCTTATCGTTTTTATTATTTTAAAATTTGCTTAGTTATCTTCATTAGCTCCGTCCAAATAACTCTAAAAAGAAAAGAGGCTGTTTCAAAATCTCTAACAAGATGAAAATGAGTCAAAATATTCGGATTTAAGGTGTGGGGCATTTGCATAAGCTTTGTGAGCTCTAAAGGAGCGGAATCAATAGCTTAGGGTACAGTGACC
>JALZND010000237.1 GCA_030857845.1 Bacteroidota bacterium
GCTATAGATTCCGCTCCTTTTACAGCTCACAAAAATCTTAATGGAAATGCGCCAAACCTTATGACAGATTATTCTGACAGCCTTTCATCTTTTTATAGACTTTTGATAAAGCCTCTTTTTTTTGTTGAATTTGATGAAAAATAGTTCAATCAATAAGAATGAAATTCTCAATTCATTAAATTAAAAATAATTGATGAACCAATTACTTTAATCATATTGTACCCAGTTGAATTTGTCCTGTAATTTGCATATTTTGTTAATCAAAAAAATTATTTAACCTCATTTGTAAGAATTAAAGAGCATCCTCAATACTTATAAAAGTATTGATTTTGAAAAAAAAAGCTGCCCTAGCAACGGTAATAAGGTGCTGGGGTCCTATTATAGGCGTACAGGTGCAAGGATGATCATTATAGATGATGGCCGATGGACTGTGGCGATTAGTGGGGGATGCCTGAAGGGGACGCTTAAGGAAATCTGCCTTATCGAGGTTCTTCTCTTTTGCAGCATACTATCAATGCTGCCATTGGTTCTTATTGTGGTAATATTGTTTTGGTATTAGGATCAATTTTGATTTGATAGTAACCTATGTTAAAAATAATCCAATTCTTATTGTTGAAGATAGACAATCAGAACAAGGTATGGGGTCGTCCTTAAAAAAAGGCACGTCCCTTCTACTTGAAAGGGTCCCAGATCTACATTCTGTTATTGTATTATTATCTGACCAACCACTTTTAAACTCAAACCATATAATCAGGTTGATTAATTCAAGCCAAATAGAAAATAATCCATAATAGTTTCTGGATATGAAAATACTGTGGGTGTTCCGGCATTATTTTCCCGGAGTCACTTTGAAGAATTATTGAACTTTCAGGAAACAAGGGGGCAAAATGACTTTTTTCGATTTATAAGAAGTATATTTATTATTAACCTTTCCCAGAAGGTGCTTTTGATATAGATACGCCCGAAGATTATGATAAAATAAAACATTATTGATTAATTGGTAGATTATTTAAAAAAAATTATGTTTCGATTTCGTTTTGTTTGGTCGTAGCCAGTGATGCTATTTTTTGATATTAACACCCCTTAAATCATGCTTAGAAATCCACCACTTTTATAATAACTTAAAATTGAATGATTTTAAATATAAATCATGAATAAATAAATCTAAATATTTTGGAAAAAATATTGGATAAAATGAAACAAAAATTTGGCAATTACTTATATACATAGGATTTAATTTTTATTGGTAACATAATTATTTTTATTTTTAACTAACATCATATGACAAGAGTAATGGAAGACTATTCAGAAAATTCACCGTATAATTATGAAAACAGGACTGCGGGAGTTTTTATTAAAAAAATTTCGTGGCCAGCAGTATTTGCAGGACTGGTAGTTGCGGTAGCAGTGCATGTTGCATTGAATGTTTTAGGGTTAGGCATAGGATTGGGTGCAATTGATCCTATGGCCAATCAACAACCTATGGAAGGTTTGGGTATTGGTTCTTTAATTTGGTATGTGCTGAGCATGTTAATATCCCTATTTATTGGTGGATGGGTATCTTCAAGGCTATCTGGTATAGCTACCACCGATTCCAGCGTTTTGCATGGAATATTAACGTGGGGTTTATTTACAGTGGTTTCCCTGTTTATTGTTACAACTGCTGTTGGTGGTGTATTAAGTGGGATAGCTGGTGTAGCAGGTGGTGCATCCAACCTTGCCGGTAGAGGAATGGAGGCAGCGGCACCTCATGTTGCTGACAAGGCAGATAAACTTGAAGAATCTGCTGCCGATGTTGCAGATGATGTAAGATCTACTTTGAGGGATCCTGAAACTGAAATGAAAGCCAGGAGAACTGCAGATGATATTAGATCTGCATTGTCTACGGCTGCCATATTTTCCTTTGTAGGGATGTTGCTTGGAGCAGGTGCTGCAGCCTGGGGTGGAAAAATTGGCGAACCTAAAGAAGAAGTTGCTACTGTTAGCAATAAGTAGTCTGTAAAGGTGGATCTTTATTGGTCCACCTTTCTATTATTAAATGGCATTCGTGCCTTTTATTATTTATACCTTATTGTAAAATTCCCATTAACTTTTTACCCTAAAAAAATAATCTTTCATTATTTTAATCTATGTTTATTTTCAGGTTAGTCCAAATTATCTGTAAAACATGCTGTTAGGTTAACATTGTTCTATTAGTGGAGGTGCAGAAAAAGCAGTTGATGAAGCTTGTGGATCAAGCAGGCATACTGGATGTTTAAGCGTGCTGGTGCATAAAACAGTAACAATAAAGTATCAGTTTTGGCAGCTGGATAACAACCCGATAGCGTTAAGCAGAATGAAATGATAGATCAGCGTTTAACATATCTTCATGAAAATCCGGTAAGGGCGGAGATAGTACGGGAGGCAGGCGATTATAAATATAGTAGTGCATTGATTATTACCAGAAGAAAAAGGGTTGCTAACTCTAGAGATGATGTGACAACAAGCCGGACGGGGTCCTGAGTTTCATAAGAAGATTTAAGTGATCCTGCGGAACACTTAAACCAGAAGGGGATATGTAAATTCTGAAGAACTTAAAAATCCATAGTTTAAGGTTTGAAGTTAGTTGAAAAAATCCGGGTTATGAATCTATGAATTCAGGATTTTTCAACTTGGTTTTTGGTAGGATGAAATGCAGTTATGAAATTGTTGTGGGATTTTGAAATTGAATACCTTTTTTCTTACAAAAGAAAAAAATCAAGAAACTTTCAACTGTCTTTCCCTTCTTTTTTGGGTTTTAAAATTTCTTATACTGCTCACATTTTCTAATATGGAATAGATCCAAACAGAGAAATTTACTATAAAAATAACGGCTAAGAACAGGGTTATTGCATAGCCTTTTAAAGGATCCACATTTTCAACATACCAAGGCAGCACAAGCAGATTTATTGAAAATATTGATATCAGTATTATCAAGGCAATTGAAGATAAAATTAGAATGCTTTGCTGTTCATCAACCTTATAGTTTTTCTTTTTTGCAGTGGCAAAAATTATGATTCCTGAAATAAGAATAAATCCAATTAGGCAGCTTACTGTAATTTGAAGTATATTTTCCATGCTTAAAGATAGGATGAAGGTATTACTTTATATTTAAGTTGGTATTAAGGAATTATTAATATATTATATGTAATAAAGCAAAGTGTTGTTTCTATTTGGAAAAGTAGGCAAAGAAGATAAATGATTTGAGCAAAAACGGTCATAAAAACAAGACAGAATACAATTAAATTAAGATCCTACCTTACATATAAAACTAAGAGCATATTGTTTTGCTATTCTCAATCTGCCTCCGAGTTTGAACCATTCAAAAACAGGTTCTCAAAAAGGTCAATCAAAAAAAGTGCTGACCATTTTATTGATAATTACAAGTAAATATAGTTACACAGATAAGATAAAAAGAAGATAAGATCATTAGCATATGGATATGCAGAAAAGAGATTTTCTGATATATTTATAAATGGTAAAATAAAAGCCAAACAGAATTTGCCTGAAGTTTTAGTCCCGGGAATGGAAGGTCATTCTATAGCTAATTCTTTATATGAAAAAGCAAGATCTATGAATGGTTTTGAAGAAAGGGTAATTTTGTATTTTTCCAGCTTATCAAATTTAGCCTTCTGGGCACAGAAACATTGGAAGAGGAAAAGGATTTTCAGTATGGATTTAAACCCATACTGGTTTAAGTGTTCCCTTTTCGGGATCACTTAAATCTAAAATGAAAACAAGGACTCCGTCCGGCACATTAAAAAAACGTATTTTGTGTTCTAAGGGCGGGGATAGGATAGTACGGGATGCGGGCGATTATAAATATATTATATTTTAGAATACTGGTAGAAAGCTTAGCGTTTTGTATTGCGGAAAAGGCTTAATTTTTCACGCTTGGGTACTAATGAGCAACAATATACATTTAATACTTTCAGCCAGAGAAGGTTTTGAACCGGCAGCAATAATTAGGGATATGAAAAAATATACCAGGAAAATATTTATAGCAGCTATAGAAACTAATATAATGAAAGCAGGAAAGAATGGATAATATGGATGTTAAAGCGTGCTGGTGCAAAAAACAGCAACAAAAAAGTTTATCAGTTTTGGTAGCAGGATAACCACCCGATAGCGTTAACCAGCAATGAAATGATAGATCAGCGTTTAACATATCTTCATGAAAATCAGGTAAGGGCGGGATAGTACGGGAGGCAGGCGATTATAAATATAGTAGTGCAATTGATTATTACCAAGAAGAATTAGGGTTACTAACTCTGTACATGATGTGACAACAAGCCGGAAGGAGTCCTGATTTACATAAGAAGATTTAAGTGATCCTGCAAAACACTTAAACCAAAAGGGGGATTAATCTCCAAAGGTTAAAATATTTACCGGAAAGTACTTTTTGTATTCGTTGCGTTAGATAGATATCCAAAATTTCGACCCATGATTTAATATTTTTGCGAAAAGCGTCAATCATCAAGCATGAAACGTATCTTCAACTAAATCATCTTTTGAATGAAGCGTATGTATCTTATCATTTTTATTTACAAAATGAATGTCTAGTAAAAGATTGGACACATTATTACTCATCGACAAGTAGCCTAGCAATGCCTTAATAAATAAAATGATTCCAAACATTTCCATGGTTTCTTCAAAGGCTACCCATAATCTAAAATGAACTGTCGAATTCAGGATTTCTCCTGATTTATCTGCAAGAAAACCTTCGATCATTTCAATTCCTACAGCACCGGTAACAAAAATTGTCCCTGAAACTATAAATAACAACATGGTATTTTTTGGCAAAGAAAAAATAAATTTAAAATAATAAATCCCTAAAAATATTAATAGAATTAAATAAGGAATTATCCAAGTGGAGTGAAAAACACCCAATTGTTCTGTATTAAAAAGATGTGAATAAAAAGCCCGAAAGTGAAGTCCAGAAAATAATTCATGGATCATCAGCAATTCATCCATTGCTAAGAATATAAATACACAAGAAAGTATAAACCACCTCTTATGATATTTATTATTGATTTTTGTCTTTTCAACTTTAGAGATATAATATAACAGTACTCCACTTGCCAATAAAATTAATGTGCTAAAAAACGTAGGAATGTTTCTTTCGCCATCAAAATCAAATAGTGTAACTACATATTTACGAAGTACATAGCTTGATTTACCACTAACATTCATGTAATTCTCCATGTAAATGGATAGGAAATTCAAAAGTATCAAAACTCCTAATATTGCCAATAATGCAATAAAAACTTTATTTGGTATTATTTTAATACATTTTTTCATTTAAACTATTGTTTGATATGGCGATTATAGAAGATTTAATTCAATAAATTAAAAAAATTTGCAAATATCCTTATTTAAAGGAAAAATACAGCAATTCAGCTTAAAAATAAAGTAACTCAAAAATAAAGGTTTAGAAAGCTTGAAGAAACTATTCTTCGTGCTAAATTTGTGGCTTGGGTTACACCCTTATGACGGGGTGTTTTCCGCAAGTGCTTCATTATCTGAAGTTTATATGTTTTCCAAAAAAAGGCGTGGATGGATTCTCAGTGCCTTTTTTTGTGGGTTAAATATACAAATTTCCTCCTTTTTTACAGCACTTTTGATCTGATTTTAAAAAAAAGCGTGACTATTTATCAATAAGGAAAACATCGATAAAAGAACTGCCATTGAGCAAAATCTCCTCCAAAGTAGGTTTCCATCTGGTCAAAACGGTAAAACACCATTTTCCTGACATTGCCTTTGGGTCTGTTATGAAATAATCTAGTTAATATGGATTGAT
>JALZND010000238.1 GCA_030857845.1 Bacteroidota bacterium
AAAATGAAAGACCTTATAAAAAAGCTTCGAAAGTTTCAGATACAGATCAGAAAGGCAATTACTTCCCAAATGCAGGGGGATTTTCATTCTATATTTAAAGGATCTGGATTGGAATTTGATGAGGTCAGGGCATATCAATATGGTGATGATGTGAGAGCTATAGATTGGAAAGTTTCTGCCAAAGGGCATGGAACCTTTGTCAGGACCTATAAAGAAGAAAAAGAACAGTCGGTGATGTTCCTTTTAGACGTGAGTGCGTCGCAGGAAATAGGTTCTGAAGGAAGCCAAAAATTAGATATTGCAAAAGAAATCTGTGGTATCCTTACCCTTTCTGCTATTGAAGAAGGTAGCCAGGTAGGGTTGATCTGTTTTTCAGACCAAAAAGAATTACACTTAAAACCAGGTAAAGGTGAAAAACATGCTTATAAAATTGTTTCCCTGATCCAAGGCCTGAAACCTGCGTCAAAAAGAACAGATTTAAATAAATCCATATTATATACTTTAGGAGTATTGAAAAAAAAGAGTGTAGTCATTATGCTTTCTGATTTTATAGATGATAATTTTGAACATAATTTTCAAGGTCTGGCAAAAAAACATGACCTGGTCATAATACATATTTCGGATGTGCTTGAAACAAGCCTCCCAGGTTTGGGTATCGTGCCACTTTATGACAAAGAAAGCAACAAAACAATATGGGTAAATACTTCCTCAAAAGAATTCAGGGAAAAAATGGAAAATAACTTTTCACAAAAGTTTTCCTATTTGGAATCTCTAAGCAGGAAAAACCAGGCTGACTACCTTCATATAGATTCGAAAGAAAATTACATCCCAAAACTTATCAAACTATTTCAGGTTAGGAACAAATCGAAGAAAAGTGCTTAACAAAATTTTAGTATTTCTATTTATCCTGTTAATGGGGCCCAAAATATCTATGGCCCAGGAAATTTCGCCGAAAGGAAATTTCCTTACCGATAGCATTATGGTTGGCGAAAGGGTCTTATATACTTTGGCTGTAAAGTACCCAAGGAATATACAGCTGATTTTTCCTGATTCTACTTATAATTTTTATCCTTTTGAATTTATTGGAAAAAAACTGGCACCTACCAAATCTGATAATGCGTTTAGTTATGATAGTGTATCTTATGAATTAAGTTCATTTGAACTAGAGAAAGTACAAACTTTATCTTTACCTGTATTTATCCTTTCATCGGGTGATAGCGTGGAAGTTTTCGCTAAAGCAGATACAGTATTTTTGGTGGAAATGATCCACTCAGAGCCCGATACTTTATCTGTAAAAGAATATATTACGCATTGGGAGGTGACCTCGGATTTTAATTATGCAATTTTTTGGGCCGCCGTTATTGGCGTGGCAGTAGTTTTTCTGGGAACTTTTTTATTGTTCGGGAAAATAATCATAGAAAAAATCAAATTGTACAAATTAAAAAAAGCACACGCACGTTTTAAATATATGTATTCAAAACAACTTGAATCCTTTAAAAACAACAAGCAACAAAACCCTGAGGAATTATTAATTGTGTGGAAAAAATATATGGAGGAACTGGAAAATATGCCATATACTAAACAAACGTCCAAAGAAATAGTAATTAATACAGAAAATGAAGGTTTAAAAACTTCATTGAAATCTATAGATCGAAGTATTTATGGCAATCTCCTGGACCAGGATTTGTTTCATAGCTTAAAATTCCTTTCGGAATACTCCGAAAATCGTTATAATAAAAAAGTGCAAGAGGTTACCCATGGTTAAAGGCATTGATGATCCATTTTATTGGTTAAGTTTTAATTGGTTCCTGCCAGAAACAGTAGCTGGGTTCGTATGGCAATATCCCGATATATTATTCTTAGTATTAGGGCTGCCAATTTTATTTTTATTACGCTGGTTATTTTATCGCAAGTCCTCCCAAAAGTTGACTGTTGCATTCCCTAAAAAAGAAATAAAATGGCACCCTTCAAGCCTTCTAAGGTTTGTGCCCCTAATTTTATTGTTATTTTCATTAATATTTTTGATCATTTCACTTGCCAGGCCACAGGTTACCAATGAAAAAGTTGAACAATGGTCGGAAGGAATAGATATCATGTTATTGATAGATATATCGGAATCAATGCTTATAGAAGATTTTAAACCAAATAGGCTAGAAGCTGCAAAACAAGTAGCCCATGAATTTGTGGATGGAAGGTTTCAAGACCGAATAGGCCTGGTAGTTTTTTCAGGCGACGCTTATTCTATGTCTCCTTTGACCACAGATTATACCTTACTAAAAACTTATATTGATGAAATTGATCACCGCCTTATTGAAAAAGGCGGAACTGCTATCGGAAGTGCTATAGCTGTGGGCACCAATAGGCTTCGGGAGTCATTGAACACGTCCAAAGTTATGATACTCCTCAGTGATGGGGAAAATACTGCAGGTAATATTGACCCAATTACCGCCGCTGAACTTGCACATGCTTTTGATATAAAAATATATTCAGTGGCAATAGGCAGGGAAGGCCGCGTACCATTTGGAAAAGATTTCTTTGGAAGGCCAAGATATGTGGAAAACAACCTTGATGAGACAGCTTTAAGGAAGATTGCCTCTATTGGTGAAGGGCAGTTCTTCAGGGTGTCAGACAATCAAGCTATGGAGGAAGTTTTTAAAAGAATTGACCAATACGAAAAAGTTGAAATCAAAGAAACAAGGTTTAAAGATACTGCCGATTACTATGGTGTTTACCTTACCTGGGGCATCATTTTTTTTATAGGATGGATGGGCACTAAAGCGACTTTTATGAGCAACGTGCTGGAAGATTGAGATTAAGGTTATGTGGCTTAGGATGTGAAGAATTGGCAAAATTTTGGATCTACTTTACTCCATGGATTTTCTAGGAATCCATTTAACAAAATATGGATTGACAAATGAAATAGCCAAAGAAGAGTTGAATTAAAATGATAGAACAAGATGAATGACTAATTAGCCATCACTCATTCTATCATTCACTCATTCACTCATTCTATCATTATTAAGAACTACATGATAACATAGAGCATCCTGCTTTATTACTAGCCCATTCAGGCCTTTTTATAAAAAATTGATCATGATCTTTGCTATAAGGATCTTTCATAGCCATTTGTAATTCCACAAAAAGTTGATCATCTCCCGTTTCTAAATTTTCAATAGCCTGATGAAGCATATAATTCCTTAAAATAAACCTGGGATTATTTTCTCTCATCATATTTGTTGAATCCTCTCTGGAAATACTGTTTAAATTTATCCTGATGATATAGCTTCTGATAAAATTTATCAATGATTCTTTACCTGGCTGGTCTGGCTCATCATAAAAGCTATTTTTAAAATGATCAATTATTTCTTCATCATCTTTCAACTCCAACGACAGCGTAATGAGTAGTTGATAAAAAATTGTCATATCAGGCTTCACCAATGATAGCATGCTTTCAATATTATCTAAAAATGGAATGTCCTCTAACTTTACCTGGTCAAAGCCCAACTTCTTTCCCAACATTTCATAATATTCTTTATAAAATACCACTTTATAATTTTCCAGTTCTTTTACCAATAGTTCAGTATCAGGAAATAAAGGGGCCAAAGCTCCAGCCAGGCAGCTTAAATTCCATAACCCTATAGATGATTGTTGGCCAAAGGCATATCGCCTTCCAGGGAGGTCTGTGGTATTAGGTGTAAAATCAGGGTCATAATCATCCATAAATGAATAAGGACCGTAATCGACGGTTATGCCCAGGATCGACATATTATCAGTGTTCATAACACCATGTACAAAGCCTACCCTATACCATTCTACCATAAGCCTGGCGGTTTTCTCTACTACTTCCCTAAACCAGACAATAACTTTATCTTGCCCCTGTATATTTGGAAAATACCTGTTGATTGTCCAATCGATAAGTTTATTGAGGTTTTCAATTTCATTTCTAGCCGTAAGGATTTCAAAATTACCAAACCTCAAAAAGCTTGGTGCAACTCGCATAACTATTGCCCCTGGTTCATATTGGGCATTTCCATCATAGAACATATCCCTCAATACTGGCTCACCAGTGGATACCAAGCTTAAAGCCCTGGTTGTAGGCACTCCTAAATAGTGCATAGCCTCGCTCATAAGGTATTCGCGTACAGATGATCTAAGCACAGCCCTTCCATCTGCCCTACGGGAGTAAGGAGTTGGCCCAGCACCCTTTAGCTGTAATTCAAATGAATTTCCCATAGAAGCTTCCCACTCACCAAGTGTAATGGCCCGTCCATCGCCAAGCTGTCCTGCCCAATTCCCAAATTGATGGCCGGCGTAACAAGCTGCGTATGGGTACATAGTTGGAACAATATTATTCCCACCTAAAATATTGATATCATTTGTATTTTCGGGTTTTTTAATGCCTAGTTCATTTGCCAGCTCATCAGACCATGCGAGTAGTTTTGGTTCTTTTACTGGTGTGGGTATAGCTTTGCTGTATAAAACCCCCGGTGTTTGCCGGGGATATAGCGCACCGCTGTCATCCCCGGCAAAATTATTCACGAATTCATTTTTATATATTTTTTCACTTAAATTTTGCATCATTGATTGGTTTAAGCAGGTGGAATACCAAGAATTATAATATATTTTTCATTTGATTGGTCTTCACACAGTCTCAATAACAATGTTTGATTGGTAATAATTTACTGGAATGGCAATTTTTAAAATTATTTAGAAAAGGTGTTGAAATATTCATTTCTCATTTCAAAAAGGTATCGGAGGAGATCAGCTATCGTCTTCCGGACGGCGGTCTTCAAAACCGCCAAAAAGAAGTTTGGTTATGAGTGTTTACTTCAAGCGGATCAGAGATCCGCAGTCCTGGGGGGTAGACACCTTTTTCAATAAATATTATAATTTTTTTATGAATTGAAAAATAAAATAGACTGTTTGATTTCCTGCCAATATAGTCTTGATAAGATTTACTATGAGTTACTGTCTTAAAAAAATGAAAAAATGTTTACTTAACTACTTCACCCTTTTCTTTTGCTTTGGTTTCAACAACAGGTTCTTCAGAAGCATCATCTTCTTCGTATAAATATTCGTTGATCTTCTTCCTTAATTCCAAAGTAGAAAGGTTGTGGTAAATCTTTCCATTCTTTACTGCCGATAATTGACCAGTTTCTTCCGAAACAACAATTATCAATGAATCCGTTACCTCGCTCATCCCTATTGCAGCTCTGTGCCTCAGCCCAAAATGTGCAGGAAGGTTTTCTTGCTCTGTTACAGGTAAAATACATCTTGCCGCTTTGATCCTTCCCTGATATATTATTGCTGCACCATCATGTAGCGGACTGTATTTATTAAAAATAGACAACAACAGCCTTTTAGAAATTACCGCATCAATTAAATCCCCTGATTCTGCATAAAACCTAAGCTCTGACGATTTAGAAAAAACTATTAATGCTCCGGTATTAGAGCCTCCCAAGGTTTTAGCAGCTTCTATTATGGGGGTTACATTTACATTTCTAAGTTGAACGTTTTTTCTCCAGGGCAGCCCACTGAAGATATTGTCTCTATTAAAGATGGTGGTTTTTCCTATCAACAATAAAAATTTCCTTATTTCTTGTTGAAACAATATGATTGCTGCCAAAACTCCAACGCCCATGAATTGACCCAGGATTGCTGAAAGCAATTCCATTTCGGCTGCGTTTACTACCAGGTATATCAGGTACAATGAAAGGAAACCCAGGAAAATTTTCACGGCTACACTTCCGCGCATCAGCTTATACACCTGATACAACAGGATGCTAACAAGGGTAATAT
>JALZND010000239.1 GCA_030857845.1 Bacteroidota bacterium
ATATTAAATTCAAAAAATGGCTTATCATCCATTTTATTTGGAGCCATTAAATCAGTATAAAATCTATAAATCAAACCATTTGTGAGTAACCCGAATTTAGCTTTAGATGCATGATAATATCTAAATAATTGAGAGTTATGAGGATCAAGTTTTTCTAAATGATGCTTACATTCAATTAGGATACAAGGATGACCATCTTTCATGATTGCATAATCTATTTTCTCCCCTTTCTTAATACCAATATCAGCAACAAATTCTGGATTTACTTCAAAGGGATTAAAAACATCATATCCTAAAATTTGGATGAAGGGCATTATCAGGGCATTTTTTGTCGCTTCTTCTGTTTTTAATTGAGAGAGCATTTTGTTCACTCGATTTCCTAATTGAATAATTTGATCTTTGAAGTCCATAATTCTTTGATTTGATGGGTATATTAGAGCGTGGTTTAAATATTGTTCTTAATATATGAAATAATTGTATTTTAATTAATGATAATCATATTTTTTCTAAAATTTGAAATTAGTTATGATGGGAACATAGCGATAGCAAGCCACCGCGAAGGTTAAAATCATTCTCGTTGAGTCCATAGTTGCGAAAAGTATCCCAGTATTGTTGTTCATGAGTCCTTTGGTTCAAAAGAAACTCGTAAATTATTTTTAAACTCTATACTTGAATAACATTAAATTAAAATTAAATTCAGGCTTAATTTTTAATTATCCGGTTACCGCATTCAGCTAACAGCTAAACACTAACCGCTAAAAGCTAAAACATGAACAAAAGAGGGGAATTTAGTTCTTCAATAGGATTTATTATGGCTGCGTCTGGATCAGCTATTGGACTGGGTAACATTTGGGGGTTTCCGAGCCAGACTGCAAAAAATGGTGGGGCAGCCTTTGTTCTTGTATATTTAATCCTTGCTTTTATTATTGCTTATCCAGCTCTTATGGCAGAGCTCATCATTGGGCGACATGCAAAATCTAATCCGGTAGGAGCTTTTCAAAAAATCAGGGGCGGCAAACCTTTTGTCCCAATTGGTTTTTTAGGCCTAATCGTTGCAGGATTAATTTTAAGCTTCTACTCAATTGTAGCTGGTTGGATGTTAGGTTATGTGGTTGAGCCCATATTTAAGGTTTTTGGGATGGAAGCTATGGCCACCTGGGCTACAGAGAATATTGTAAGCAGGAATTTGGTCTTTACTACTATATTTTTTGTTTTGACCATTTTGATCATCTCAGGTGGTGTTCAAAAAGGAATTGAAAAATGGTCTACAAGGCTAATGCCCTCTTTAATTTTTATCATTATCTGCTTAACGATATATGTGTTTACCCTTGAAGGGGCTTCAGATGGTGTAAAAGCTTATTTATTACCCGATTTTAGCCGTGTCTTTGAACCTGAACTGCTGATAAGTGCAATGGGCCAGGCGTTTTTCTCGTTGTCTCTGGGAGTAGGTACTATGTTGGTTTATGGATCTTATATCTCGCCGAAAGAGAACCTTAGCAGGCTCGGTATCTTTGTTACATTAGCAGATGTTTTTATTGCCTTTCTTGCTGGATTGCTGATCATCCCTGCCATTTATGTTGCCGCAGCAAATGGTGCTCAGATATTTGATGAAAGTGGTAATTTGATTGAAGGTGGTACCATTGTTTTTCAAGCTATTCCCCATCTTTTTTCCAGTATGGGAATCATAGGCATTCCTTTAAGCATTGTATTTTTTCTTCTGATGTCTATTGCTGCATTGACCTCATCCATTTCCATGCTGGAAGTGCCAGTTTCTTATGTTGTAGATAATCTTCAAAAAGAAAGGAGATTTGCCACATGGATTATTGGTATAGGTTTTTGGTTGATAAGTGTATTGATAATCTTTAATTTCGATGCACTTTTTGACCTGACAATAAATGTTACCACCAAATACAGCCAACCACTAATAGGTCTTTTGTTCTGTGTTTTTATAGGATGGGTGATGAGCAGGAACGAAATTTTGAATGAGCTTGAAAAAGGTTTTCCGGACGCGAGGTACAGCCTGTTTTTTAAAGTGTGGTGGTTTTTTGTAAGAATCATTACACCTTTGCTCATTTTGGGTGTTTTTATACATTCAATCCTATAGATAAAATAATTTAACTTTTAAGCTTCTATTTGGTTTACTACTAATAAGAAAATATTAAGTTAAACCATGGACCAGACCTTAATTATTGAAGACCTAAAAAGGCTTTTGACTGTAGAGCAGAGAATAGAAAATGTTAAAGATCAAATAGATCAACTTAACATTACGCTACAGCCAATGAACACTGCAGTTAAAATCGATGAAATTTTCCAAATAGCCGACGATAGGCAGGCATATTATAACAAGCTTATGGAATTTCAACATAAGCTCCGTGATCTGGAAGAAGATAAGTATCGGCTATCGCAAAATATTATTTCTACTCTTCCGCTCGACAATCAAAAGATACTTGTCGAATCTGCCGAACAAGGAAAGCTTATTATCCAAAAAAAGGTAGATCCCTATGGCAAAGAAGACCCAGAACTTATTATAGAAAGAGAAACGGTTTAATGTTTAATAACAAGAAAGCTTAAATCATAAATTTGAGGGCTACTCATTGTTCTGTCGCCTGACAGGACAATGAGCAGGCAAGTAATTTTATTAAGTAAAGGGCTCGAAAGAAAATTGGAAGTTTTGGAATTTAAAACTGATAACTGCTTACTGTTTCATGTTGATGTACTTCAAAGGCAGGCCCATATCATTTTTTCGGAGTGTGGCTATCACTGCCTGAAGGTCATCTAGCTTCTTGCCTGTTACCCGTACCATTTCATCCATGATGGATGCTTGTACTTTAAGGTTCGAATCTTTTATGAGTTTCACGATTTTTTTGGCATCTTCTTTTTCGATCCCCGATACAACTTTAATAGTTTTACGATACTTCTTCCCTGCCTGAACATCTTCTTTACTAAAGTCGAACGACCTGCCATCCAAACCTTGCTTTATTGCCCTTGAAATTAATAAATCTTCAATGGCATTTAGTCCCATCGGATTTTCTGTCTCAACAGAAATTATCATATCTTTTTTATTGAGATCGATTTCTGTTTCCGTTCCTTTGAAGTCATATCTGTTTTGTACTTCCTTCCTTACTAAATTTACAGTATTGTCCAGCTTCTGGATATCTGTTTCACATACTACATCAAAAGAGGGCATATGGATATTTTTTTCTAAGAATTATACTTTTATTTTCTTAATTACAGTAAAATAAAGGTAAATGATTTAAAAGCTATATTAATAAGATTTATGAATTTTTTATATATTCCCTTAATATTAAATAATCCCTGACCTACTTCATTTTTTTGTAATATGGACACCTCAAGTAGGGATTATTCAACTTATTACTCAATTTACTTTTTGCAAATTTAGCCTTTATGAAAAGAAATTCGCTTTATTTAACATTTTTTGTATTAGTTGTTTCATGCAGTGTGCCCAAAACGGAAGATCAGTCTGTAAACATTAAACTTGATGCACAGCAATTTTTAGATCATTATACACAAGAGTTTGTGCACCTTTATTATGAATCTGCAGAGGCAGAATGGGCATCTAATACCAGGATTTTAGAAGGTGATACGTCAAATGCTTATAAAACCCGCCTTGCAAATGAAACTTTCGCAAAATTTACAGGCAGCAGCCAGGTAATAGAAAAAACTACAGCATTATTGAAAGAAAAAGACAAGCTGGACCCTTTACAGGTAAAACAACTTGAAAATATATTGTATGCTGCGGCAAATAACCCAGAGACCATTGAAGCGGTAGTTAAGAGAAGGATCAAAGCAGAAACTGTTCAAACTGAACGCTTATTTGGATTTGATTATAAAATTGGGGATAAAGCAGTATCAACAAATGAAATTGATGAAATACTAAGGAGTGATTTTAATTTAACCAACCGTTTAAGGGCTTGGGAAGCAAGTAAGGAGGTTGGAAAGCAGCTAAAAGAAGGAATTGTAACCTTGCGCCAGCTGCGCAATGAGACGGTTCAGGCATTGGGATACCCTGATTATTTTACATACCAGGTTTCCGATTATGGCATGGATGTAAAGGAAATGATGGAGCTTAATCAAAAATTGATACAAGATATTTGGCCGCTTTACAGGGAATTGCACACCTATGCCAGATATGAACTTGCCAACAGGTACAAGGAGAAAAATGTACCGGAAATGTTGCCTGCACATTGGCTTCCAAACCGATGGGGGCAAGATTGGTCTGCCATGGTAAATGTAGAAGGGATAGACCTGAATGCAACTTTAGCAGAAAAAGGCCCTGAATGGTTGGTAGAGCAATCAGAAAGGTTTTACATCAGCCTGGGGTTTGACTCCCTGCCAAAAAGCTTCTATGCAAAGTCCAGCCTTTACCCAGTGCCCCCAGGCGCCCCGTACAAAAAGAACAATCATGCCTCAGCTTGGCACTTGGACTTAAATAAGGATTTGCGCAGTTTAATGAGCGTAGAACCCAATACAGACTGGTATGTAACTACACATCATGAATTAGGGCATATTTACTATTTTATGAGCTACACAAACCTGGATGTGCCCCCGTTGTTGAGGCAAGGTGCCAACAGGGCTTTTCATGAAGCTGTGGGAAGTTTGATGGGCCTTGCTGCCACACAGAAACCATTCCTGGAACACTTGAAATTGATCCCGGAAAACACAAAAACCGATCAGATGCAAACGCTGCTAAAAGAAGCACTGCAATATGTGACGTTTATTCCATTCTCAGCAGGTGTAATGACAAGCTTTGAACACGATCTGTATGTGAATAATCTTTCACCTGATGAGTTTAATAAGCGCTGGTGGGAGTTGTCCAGAAAATTCCAAGGGATAAACCCACCCAAAGAACGTGGGGAAGAATATGCCGATGCCACATCAAAAACCCATATAAACGATGATCCTGCCCAGTACTATGATTATGCTTTATCATTTGTCCTTTTATTTCAACTGCACGACCATATTGCTAAAAACATCTTGAAGCAAGATCCCCGGGCAACCAACTATTACGGCAGCAAAGAAACAGGGAAATTCCTCCATGAACTTTTACGACAAGGTTCTAGCAAAGACTGGCGGGAGCTTCTGAAAGAAACAACAGGGGAAGATATCAATGCAAAAGCCATGCTCAGCTATTTTGAACCTTTAATGGCACATCTAAAGGAAGTAAATAAAGGAAGGGTACATACTTTACCGGAAAAAATCTTGTAAAGACTATCTTTATAAGGAGGTGGCAGAAGATAAAATCCTCGATTGTTTGTTTTTGAAAAATTAGGATACCATCTTCATCTTTTGGTTTTTAACAGCAAGGCTGTATTATGTTAAATCCCTTGAAATCATTTATTGAACATCTTATAACTCCATTTTTAACTAAATTTTAAGAATATTTAATGAGTGCCAATAAAGAAGCGTGGGGGACAAGAGTAGGTTTAATTTTGGCAATGGCAGGGAATGCTGTCGGGTTAGGAAATTTTTTGAGGTTCCCAGTCCAGGCGGTACAAAATGGGGGCGGTGCATTCATCATTCCTTACCTGGTTTGTTTCTTGGTCATGGGTATTCCACTTTTATGGATCGAATGGTCCATGGGCAGGTATGGTGGCCAATTTGGCAACCACTCTACTCCATTTATACTGGACAATATGACCAAACGGAGGTTTTGGAAATATTTTGGTGTTTTTGGCATATTTACTAATGTTGCCGTAGCCGCTTATTATTGCTATATAGAATCCTGGACCCTTTCATATGCTTACCATTCCCTGGCAAGAAGCTTTGAAGGGATGAACC
>JALZND010000240.1 GCA_030857845.1 Bacteroidota bacterium
TCTCTGATCCGCGCGAAGTAGAAACTCATCACCATGTTCTTTTTGGCGGTTTTGGAAGACCGCCGTCCGGAAGACGAAAAAGGGATGATATGAATAAGAAGGCGATGTGGGGATATTATTATAATGATTTCAATTTAAAATGACGGATATAGTTTTAGCTCTAAATTATTATGTAAACTTCAGAATCGGATTCAACAATAATTATCTAAAAAGAAACGGCAGGCTTTGTTAAACCTTGCTAAAAGTGTTGGATGGCCATTTATAAGAAATTCTATTTTATATAAACTTCACCTATTTAAAAAATTGAGAAATTGTTTGTACCCTTAATTAAATATTATGGTTTTTATCTTTAAGTAAAATTACTCCTTAACCCACCCCCTCCAGGACTGCGGATCTCTGATCCGCGCGAAGTAGAAACTCATCACCATGTTCTTTTTGGCGGTTTTGGAAGACCGCCGTCTGGAAGACGAAAATCCCTCAATTTCTGAACAAATAATTAATTATTTTCTAAAAAATTATATTTCACAAAAGCTTCCATAGCCTCATAATCTGCCAAACCTAGTTTATGATACGCATAAGCCGTCTCCCTGTTTCTAACTTGTGCCCTCATCCAAAATTCCCTTTCATCATCTCCAGGAAACACAGGTCGGTCCTTCTGTGATTGATGTTTAAAAATAGCAATTTTTTTGCGCTCTACTTCTTGAGGTGAAAGTGGTACTGCCATTTGGATTTCATGGGTTTCAAACTCATGCCATGCACCTCTGTACATCCACATCCAGCAATCTTGAATCCAACTTTCAGTTTTTGCCAGGGCCTGTAATGCAAGGAGCACAATCTTAAAGCAAACTATGTGTGTACCATGTGGGTCGGCAAAATCCCCAGCCACGAAAACCTGGTGAGGCTTTACTTTTTTCAATAAATCCATGGTTAATTCTACATCTTGGTCCATAACCGGATTTTTTACGGTTTTACCCGTCTCGTAAAAAGGCAGTGCCATAAAATGGATTTGCTCGTCTGGAAGTCCTGCATAACGTGCCCCGGCAAGGGCTTCGCTTTTCCTGATGAAGCCTTTTACATCCATGATTTCCTTTAGGTCGATTTGATTAGGTGTTTTCCTCTCAAAGAAGGCCCTCATTTCTTCATAAAGTGCTGAAATTTTTCTAGTGTCCTCACCTATGCTAGTGCTGAAATCTATGGCAAACTCCATATAACGAAGTACATCATCGTCCCAGACTGCAGTGTTCCCGGAAGTTTGATAGGCTACATGGACATGATGCCCCTGATCTACAAGGCGTATAAATGTGCCTCCCATAGAAATAACATCATCATCCGGATGAGGTGAAAATACAAGCACCCTTTTTTGTGGAGGATCAGCTCGTTCAGGCCTTTGCTGGTCGTCAGCATTTGGTTTTCCGCCTGGCCAACCCGTAATTGTATGTTGTAATTTATTGAATATATCTATGTTAATGTTGTAGGCTGGCCCTTTTTCTACGGCAAGTTGTGCCATTCCATTATTGTTGTAATCTTCGTCAGTGAGCTTTAAAATTGGCTTGTTCACAGCTTTAGACAACCAGATTACAGCCTTTTTGATTTGAGGAAGGTCCCAAACGCAATCTTTTACCAGCCAGGGCGTGTTAAATCTTGTAAGTTCGGATGCCGAATCTTTGTCAAGCACAAATTCTACGTGGTCAGACAGCTGAAGGTAAGTGGCTGGTACATCGCCTGAAATTTCACCTTCCACAGCTTTTTTTATTATAGAAGCTTTCTTCTGGCTCCAGGCCATCAAAATTATTTCCCTGGCTTTAAAAATTGTGCCTATGCCCATAGTTATGGCTTTTGTTGGCACATTTTGCTTCCCACCAAAATCACGCGAAGCATCCCGCCTGGTAAGGTCATCGAGGGTTACAAGCCTAGTACCGGAATTTGGGGCAGATCCTGGTTCGTTAAAACCAATATGACCAGTACGGCCTATACCAAGAATCTGAAGGTCCAGGCCTCCGAGCGATTCTATTTTATGCTCATAATTAAGGCAAAAAGCAGGTATTTCCTCTAGATTCAAGGTTCCTTTTGGGATATGGATATTTTCTTTCTCGATATCAATATGACCGAAAAGGTGCTCATTCATAAAAGTGACATAACTTTGAGGGGCAGAAGGAGCCATTGGATAATATTCATCCAAATTAAAAGTAATCACATTTTTAAATCTCAAACCTTCATTTTTATGCAGCCTCACCAGTTCCGCATAAACCTTTATAGGAGTGGCACCTGTGGCTAGGCCCAATACAGCCTTTGCGCCTTTATTTTGCTTGTCCTTTATGAGGTTTGCAATTTTATGGGCAACTTTTATTGATGCAACATTCTGATCAGGGTAAACAGTTACCGTCAACTTTTCAAATCTTGTTTCTTCTAGTAAGTTAAGGCGCGGCATAGACTTCTTTTTACAATTTTATTGATTTAAGGAACTGGATTGCTATAAAAAATGATTTTAAAAGCTTATCTTATTCTATCTGATTGTCAATGATGCTTTCCATGACATTGGCCACAGATCCCAAAATGCCTGCATTGTAGCCAAGTTCAGAATGTGATATTTTTGTTTTTTCACTTAATTGTTTCATGCAATAGGTATTGATGGCATGTTATATATTGAAGAAGATAATAAAATATCAGGTAAATGGTAGTTATAAAATAGAGTGGTTAAAATTAAACCAACTCTAATTTTTTCCCTAATATATCCCAGTTAAGCTTTCCCCTGGCAATATCTTCCCTAATGCCTGGATATTTGGCCAATAGTTTATGGGTTTCGTCAAAGTGGCTTTCTGTACACGCGAGGCAAGCTGCCTCTGTCTCATAAATATTTTCGGAAGCGATAATTTTTTCTATATCCGTAAATAAATATTCATCTAGAAATGGCCCTGTAGCCCTCCATAGTTCAGGAGTAATTCCCCTACCAGCTGCCCAGCGCTCATGTGCAAAATCAGAAAGCATATTTGCAAGTGCTTTATTCTTTCGTTTATCAAAGCCATAAATTTTATATAAAGGCCTATTGGTAAATATGGCTTTTAATACCATTTGATTCCATGCATTTTCAGGTAAATATTCCATAGGATAGGGGTTGTTGAGTACAATTGAATCAAAAACCTCTGTAATATTCGTTCGTAAACCATCTGCCGCCAAACCGGAAAACTTATCGGGATCTGGCAAAAAAGGTAAAGATGAATAAATTGCCACCTTTTCAGGGATATCTGCCACCGACAAAATCTTATCTAGTTTCTTTGCAAATTTTTCATTATCATTTTTATAGGAAGAAAGCAATAATAAAATGCGGGTAGCCTGATCAGCAGAAAAATGTAAAGGGTTAAAACCTTCTTTAATGGATTTTGCTTGCTCCAGTTCAGCAGTATCAATGTTCAGCCTATCCTTGCCCGTCCATCTGGAAGCCATGCTAAAGCAAGTAAACAGATCTTTATCGTCATCATTTGAATTTATTTTTTCTATTGATTTATTTACCCAGGAAAGGGCCGGCAAAGAAATATTTTTACTTAAAATAGTTAAAAAGAATTGTTTTGTGATACTAATATTCGGTTGTAACATTTTTGTTCAGAAGATTTTTTTTTTGAAATGCATCAACTTAAATTTATGAAATATATAAAAGAAAATTATTTAAAAAATTTAAAATCTAAATCGCTCTCCTTATATATATGTAGATACGCTTATCTATTATAATTATTTTTAATTTTATTACAAGTAAATTTTATAGGGCTCCATAATTAATTTTGCCCCTTAATTTATAAATTAAAATCAGGGAATTCACAGTTCGGTTAATTGGGCAAAATGATTAAATTATTATAAAAATCGTAAATATAACTTGCATTGCACTATATAATTTTAAATAATTTTTAAGATTTTTGTCTAATTTTTAAAGATTATTTTTATAATTTTCAAAGGTGTCTTTGTCGTGAGGATAGCTAGTTCATATGTAATATTTAAGAAGAAATGCATTATTTTCAATGAGTTATATTAAAATATTCCCTTTCTAAATTTACCTTTTTGAACCAAGCAGTATATAACTCAGAGTTCAATATAAAATTATACAATCCAATTAGTGTATATCGTAACGCATGTCATTTTATAAGTTAAAAAAAACATTATGTTGGATCAATAACCAACCCAGTTAAATGCCCAAATTATTAAGCAAAAATTTAATGATGGACAAGCAAATACTTCTGGGAATTCTAATGGGGACTTCCCGTCCCATATTAGTCCTGGATAAAGAGGCGCGTATTATTTCAATTAGTCAAAAGGCTAAAGATACCTTTAGATATCATGAAGGCTTCCTCTTTGGCAAAAATATTACAGATATTATAGAGCCATCATATCATTCAAGCTTAAACACAATCCTTAGTTCCTCTACCAACATACCTGATGATATTACCTATAGATTTGAATGTGAATTTTTAGGTGAAAGTGAAGCCTTGTATCCTGTTGAGCTTTCTATCTATAAAATGATACAAGGCGAGGATATAAATTATATCATATTAATTAAAGAACAAAATCATAAATTAGCTATTGCCAATTACGGGAATCAGGGTTTGCAAATGTTTCAGCTTGTTGCAGAATCTTCATCTTCTTTAATTATTGTTGATGATTTTGAAGGGATTATTTCATATGTTAACCCTAAAATCCAGGAATTCCTTGGCTTTAACAGGGAAGAAGTAATTGGTAAAAACTTTAATGACCTGGTTCATCCTGATGATGTCGAGGTAATTAAAGGCCTGCACCCCGAAACTCAAAATTCACCTATAAGAGTAAAAGATAGTGAAGGGAATTACCAATCATTTTTGTTTGTGGTGCAAAATGTTGTAGGCAATGATCATCGGATTTTGAAAAGGTTGATCACTATTAGCAATGTAGGATTATTATTATATGATGATACAGTAAAAAAACCCGGTGGCTTGGCTTCTTTGACCAGTATCCTTCCTGACATCTTCATGAAGGTTTCAAAGACAGGCGAAATACTTGAGTTATTTGCAGGTGATCCTGAAGACCTGCTTAAGCCACGGGAAGAATTGTTGCATACGGATATTGAACAAGCATTTCCTGCTCCTGCAGGTGAAATCCTTAAGACATCAATTGACAATGCTATAAGTACTCAAACATTAATAACATGCAACTTTGAACTGGTATTTGAAGACCAGGTAAAATACTTTGATGCCAGGATTTTTACTGTTTCTGAAGATTCGGTCTTGGCGGTGTTAAGGAATATTACCGAACAAATAAAGTCCAGGCAGGAACTTGTTGATGCAAATGAAGAGGCTAAAAAAGCGGCAAAATCGAAAGACGATTTTATTTCTGTAATGAGCCACGAAATCAGGACCCCTTTAAATGCAGTAATAGGCATGACGCAGCTGCTGATCCGGAAAAACCCTTCCCCAGAGCAGCTAGAGCTTCTCAATACCATAAAATTTTCAGGTGAAAACCTGCTCAAGATCATCAATGAAATCCTTGATTATTCTAAAATAAAGGCTGAAAAGATAGAGTTTGAAGAAATAGATTTTAACCTTAGGAAGCTGGTAAAAAACAACCGGCTTACCCATAGGAACCAGGCCTCGGAAAAAGGCCTAAAGTTCAAGATGTTTATTGACGACGATGTACCTGAATGGATAAAAGGCGATTATACCAAACTCAACCAGATACTCAATAACCTGATCAGCAATGCAATAAAATTTACAGAAGAGGGATCTGTATCTCTCGATATATAT
>JALZND010000241.1 GCA_030857845.1 Bacteroidota bacterium
CTCCTCAACAACAGGAAGCATGGTACAATTTTGAAAGGAACCTTCCCGCTTCAAGATTAAGGTTAAAATATGACAATTTGCTTTTAATGTCTACCTATGTTACTTCTGAAGAGGCAAAAAGGGAATATCAAAAGGAAAACTCGGTTGCTGAAGTAAAATACCTTTATGTGCCATATTACACAATTAGTGATACTGCAATTTCAGTAACAGATGCCAAGCTTAAAGAATACCTTAAGGAAAATGAAAATCAATATAAAGTAGAGGAAGGAAGGAGTATTAAATATGTTGCTGTATCAATCCATCCATCACCCGAAGATTCTGCATTTTTCAAGAAGGAGCTGGATAATTTGAAAGTAGAATTTACCAGCATGGAAGAAGATTCTATTTTTGCACGCAACAATACTGACGGAGCAAATGCATTTCAAACATATAAAGTTGCTGATTTGCCACAAAGATTACAGGCAAATGCTTCGAATCTGTCGGAAGGGGACGTAAGAGGTCCATATTATGAAGATGGCACCTATAGATTGTATAAAATTTCATCAATTGATAAGGACAGTCTCTATTCTGCCCGGGCAAGCCATATCCTTGTTCGTACCGAAGGAGAAGATCAAGCAGCCAAAAATACTGCCATGCAAGAAGCCGAGAGGTTATTGAAAGAAATAAGGGCTGGGGCTTCATTTGAAGAAATGGCAAGACAACACAGCGATGACCCTTCTGCATCCCGTGGAGGGGATTTAGGTTGGTTTACTCAAGGCCGAATGGTACCACCTTTTGAAGAAGCAGTATTTGGTACAAATAATGAAGGCTTGGTAAACAGGGTGGTAGAAACTACATATGGCTACCACATTATAAAAATTACTGAACCAAGAACAAATGTTAATTATCGGGTTGCTACCATTGAAAGACATGTTTCACCAAGTGATGAATCCAGGGACCAATCATTCAGGAAAGCTGATAATTTTGCAGCAACATCTACTAACGAAAAAGAATTCATCAATAATGCTTCCAGTGAAGGTTTGGCAATACAGGAAGCTTCTCAGATTGACAAAAACGCTGCCAGGGTAGGAAATCTTGCAAATGCCAGGGAACTTGTAAGATGGGCCTATAACCAGGGATCAGTTGGAAAAGTATCTCAGGTTTTTGAAGTAGATAATTTTTATGTAGTGGCTGTAATGACGGGCAAAACAGAAAAAGGTACGGCTACAATAGAAGATGTAAGGGAAGAAATAACAGCTAAGGTAAAAAACAAATTAAAAGCGGATCAGATTGTGGAAAGGTTAAATAGCTCCCAAGGAACCCTGGAAGAAATAACCAATGCTTATGGGGCGGATGCTAAAATCCATACATCAAGTGATTTAAAGTTAAATAGTAATTCTTTGCCCAATGTGGGATTTGCACCGGCTGCTATTGGTAAAGCTTTTGCTTTGCAACAAGGGAAGCGATCAGTACCTTTGGCAGAAGAAAACGGAGTAGTTATAGTAGAACTTCAATCTATAACCCATGCACCTGATGTTGCAGATTATGCATCTTATAAAAGTCAGATACAACAGCGTGAACAATCAAGGGCTTCTTATGAAATAATGGAAGCTATAAAAGAAAACGCAGAGATCGAAGACCATAGATATAGGTTCTTTTAGAAAAAAGCCGGAATTTCCGGCTTTTTTTTTGAAACATTTTCGGGTGGGAATTTTTATGTATGGATTTATGGTTTTAAAGAAACGCCTATAAATTTGAATATTTAACGGTTGCATTTTTAAATCATTAAATGATGATCGACAATAAAATTTTTGAAGATTTTAAAGAAAAGCTAGACAACCAACATGTATGGCCTTCTTTATATATGTTCAAGTTCATCGTCACAAAGGGAAATGAACAGGAAGTACTTTCATTGTTCCCCAAGAACGAACTTTCTTGTAAAAGTTCTAAAAAAGGAAATTATACAAGCATTACTGCAAAAGTAATGATGGGGTCTAGCGATGATGTGATAAGAATATATAAAGAGGCTTATAAAATTGAAGGGGTTATTGCCCTATAATTCATCCGAAAATCTCAAATAAATGTGGAAAGAAGAAGATAACATGCTTAAGAATTCTTTTGAGTTCAAAGATTTCATAAGTGCTTTCAGCTTTATGACAAAAGTGGCTTTATTAGCTGAAAAAATGGACCACCACCCTAATTGGAGCAATGTTTACAATAAAGTGGAAATTGCTTTGACAAGCCATGATAAAGGAAATATTGTGACAGAAAGGGACAGGAAGCTTGCAAAGGCCATCGATCAACTTTTGGAGGCAAATAATGACTGATAGGATAATTCCTGAACTTAATAACGAAGAAACAGCTCTTTACCTTGTTCCCACCCCAATTGGAAACCTGGATGATATAACATTAAGGGCAATTGCTGTGTTAAAATCGGTTGATATTATCCTTGCAGAAGATACCCGTAAATCTGGAATTTTATTGAAACATCTTAATATTTCTAAGCCATTTTACAGCTACCATTCCTTTAATGAACATAAAGTCCTGGCTTCATTGGTCAATAGGTTTAAAGCTGGGGAGAAAATGGCCCTTATTTCCGATGCGGGCACCCCTGCCATTTCTGACCCAGGTTACCTGTTGGTCAGGGCATGTTTAAGTGAAAATATTAAAATAGAATGCTTGCCAGGTGCTACAGCATTTGTTCCTGCCCTGGTAAAATCAGGTTTACCCTCTGATAGGTTTATATTTGAAGGCTTTCTTCCTGTAAAGAAAGGACGAAAAACCCGCCTTGATAAAATGATAGATGAAGAAAGGACATGCATTATCTATGAATCTCCTCATAGATTGGTAAAAACTTTGGAAAATTTTATTGAGATTTTTGGTCCTGAAAGGAAAGCTTCTGTTTCAAGGGAATTAACTAAAGTTTTTGAAGAAACAATTAATGGAACTTTATTAGAGATTTTAACTTTTTATAAAGATAAAAATGTTAAAGGTGAAATAGTAATTGTGCTAGGGGGTAAAAATTAACCTATTTTTTTTTAATTGTTATGTTTTTATTGCTTATAATTTTTTTTAACACCTAATATTTCATCATATGTTGACAAAGCAATTTTCCAACATTTATGGTAGCTCTGTGGAATATGTAGCGTGTTTTTGTTAAGGTTTGATGAAGTTTTCAAAAGCTTGGGTTTTAAAAGGTAAAAAAATAGATTTTATAACAACAATATTATGGCGACTTATACAAACATCAAAGGAAAAGTTTAAAATAGGTTGACTAAATAGATAAACGGCAAAATTATTATCTGGGCAAACAGTTAACCATGAAAATTATTAGAAATAAAATGGGCATCTTAACAATATATTAAAACAATAATGAGCTCTATAGCTAAACGAGTTTCCCTAACATCAAAACATAGTATTAAAGAAGGGCATTATTTGCTGATGCTTACACTTTTAAGCGGCTTATTATTTTACGTTGGATGGCCGGTAAACCCACTTCCCTTTCTGTTATTTTTTGCTTTTGTACCCATTCTTGCCATTGATCAATATCTGGAAAAAGTAAAACCCAAAAAAGCTGGGAAAAAATTTTTCCTAAGTGTTTACCTGGCATTTTTAATTTGGAATTTGGGGAGTACCTGGTGGGTATATTTTTCAACATCAGTTGGAGCAGTTTTTATGCTCTTGGCCAATAGCTTCTTGATGACCCTGCCAATGCTTCTTTTCAGGATTACAAAAAAGAAGGCTGGAAACAACTGGGGCTATTTTAGTTTTATTTTATATTGGCTTGCTTTTGAATATGTCCACATCAGCTGGGACCTTTCCTGGCCCTGGCTCACGCTGGGAAATGGATTATCAATCTATACTCAATGGATACAATGGTATGAATATACAGGTGTATTTGGGGGCTCTTTATGGATATTGCTTATTAATCTAGCCATATATTTTATTATTTTTAAATCCAATTGGATCGCAAAAGGTATTGTTCCTAAAATGAGTATTATCTGCACCATATTGTTCATTTTTATTCCAATTGCCATATCCTATTTTATTTATTTTAATTATGAGGAGCAAGGGGAAGATGTTGAGGTAGTTGTTCTTCAGCCTAATATTGACCCTTTCACCGAAAAGTTTGTAGGCACAGAAAATTTCATCCCTTTTGACAAGCAACTTGAAAGGTTCTTTAAATTATCTGAAGGGAAAATTACAGATAAAACCTCATTTTTAGTTTGGCCTGAAACAGCACTTGATGCACAGGTACTTGAGTCGAGCCTCATGGATTATGAAATCATGCAAAAGGTCTTTGATTTTAAAGAGGCTCATCCCAATATAGCTTTGATTACTGGTCTTACTACTACCAATATTTTTACAGATAAAAGATATGCCCCGCCCTATGCCCGATACCATAAAGCAAGTGATGTTTATTATGGGGTTTATAACACTGCTCTTTTCCTGGACGAACAAGGAGAACATAGTTTTTATCATAAATCAAAATTGGTGCCCGGCGTTGAAATTATGCCCTATCCCCAGGTTTTTGGCTTTGTATCAGACTTGTTGTTTAATTTGGGCGGAACTTCGGGTGGATATGGCCGACAGGATGACAGGACTGTATTTTTCAATTCCTCTAAGATTGGGGTAGCACCATCAATTTGCTATGAATCAATATATGGTGAATTTATGGCAAAATTTGTAAAGAAAGGCGCAAATTTTATATTTATTATTACAAACGACGGCTGGTGGAGCGACTCGCCAGGATATAAACAACATCTGCAATATGCAACAATGCGCTCCATCGAATCGCGAAGGAGTATAGCACGATCTGCAAATACCGGAGTTTCTACATTTATCAATCAAAGGGGCGACATGCTTCAAAAAACGGAATTCTGGACCCAAGATGCTATTAGAGGCTCTATAAAAAGCAATGATAAAATTACTTTTTATGTCCAGTATGGAGATTATATTGGCCGGACCGCTGCCTGGCTTTCTATATTTATATTTTTATCAGCAATGGTAAAGCGAAAAATCAAAAAATAGTATGGTAGATCTGAACAAGCTTGTAAATGAAGTAATATTAATCAGCAAGGTAGCTGGCGCTTTTATAAGGGACGAAGGAAAAAAATTTAAAAAAGAGTCTATTGAATATAAAGGACTTAATGATTTGGTTTCTTTCGTGGATAAAGAAGCAGAAAAGCTTTTGGTTAAGGGGCTGAGAAAAGCACTGCCTGAAGCAGGTTTTATAACAGAAGAAGGAACAGCTTCCTCAAATTCCGAAGAATATAAGTGGGTAATAGACCCCTTGGATGGCACTACCAATTTCATCCATAAATTGCCTGTATTTGCAGTAAGCGTTGGTTTAATTAAAGGGGATAAAGTAGTTTTAGGCGTTGTATATGAGGTAAACAGGGATGAATGCTTTTATGCCGTAGCAGGAGGAAAGGCCTATTGTAATGGTGAAGTTATTTCTGTGTCGCCTACCAATGAACTTGGAGGTTGCCTTTTGGCAACAGGCTTTCCATATTACAATTTTGAAAAAATGCAGATGTACCTGGATGTTCTTGATAAATTTATGCAAAAAACCCATGGTTTAAGAAGGATGGGAAGTGCAGCAGTAGACCTTGTATATGTTGCATGTGGCCGATTTGAAGGTTTTTTCGAATACAACCTTCATCCCTGGGATGTAGCCGCAGGTATTATTATTGTTAAGCAGGCCGGTGGCATCGTTACAGATTTTAAAGGAGTTGATGATTCACTTTTTGGGCGACAG
>JALZND010000242.1 GCA_030857845.1 Bacteroidota bacterium
TAAGCAATCTGATAATTTATTATATCGGACATTTCTTCTTTCAGTCCTGCATTTTCTGATTGAAGATTTGCCTTTGTTTCAGAATTGATATCAATACGGTCGTTATGTTTTTCCATAGATTATTAATTGGGCTTTTTGACCTCTCTTTAATGAAAAACAAAGAGCGTAGGTTTCATTAACCATTTAGTTGGAATTAAAGTGCCATGTATTCTAAATAAAGAAGAAGGGTATAGGAATGGAGTGTTAACTGAAGTAAAAATAAGCTCTTTATTTCTTCATTTAGAGTATTAACAGATTTTCAAGATGAGCTATTTTTTCAACGGAATTTAAAAAGGTGTTTTTATTTTTCAATATTTATTGTATTTAATCCTAACAATTCTTAATTATAAAATAGTTTAAAAAGGCGATTAGCCTTCCATGAGGCAACTCATAAATACGAAAGAACCGGATTAAAAAGTTGTACCTTCTGGTCAAACGTAGGGTATAAAAAGGAAATATTTTACATTTTGCTTATATTGAGATCTAAACAGCACGAACAAGCCAAAAAAAATCAACTAGCATGACAACAACTAAAGTAGCAAAAATACAGGAAGATGTTTCCCAAATAGTAGTAATAGGTACTTCGGCAGGAGGCCTCAAATGCATTAATAAAATTAACTTCTCAATTAAAGGAAAATTTTCCGGCACCTATTTTAGTTGTACAGCATATTTCAGCCGATGCGACCGGTAATGTCCTTCTGGATACCTTAAATAAGCATAGTAAGCTTAAGTGTGAACATGCGCAGAATCAAAGTGCCCTTCTTCCCGGCCATTTATACCTGGCGCCATCTGATCATCATCTCATGATTGATGAAAAAGAAAAAACCCTGATAACCAAGGGTTCACAGGAAAACAGGTCACGTCCTGCAATCGATCCCCTATTCAGATCAGCTGCTGTTACATTTGGCAATAGGGTAATTGGAATATTATTGACAGGTTATCTCGATGATGGAACTGCCGGCCTTAAGGCAATCAAAAGGTGCAAAGGAATTTGTATTGTCCAGGATCCATCTGATGCGGATTATCCGGATATGCCAAAAAATGCTTTAAATCAGGTAAAGGTAGATTATTGTCTTCCGATTTCTGAGATGGGTGAGTTACTTTATAAATTACTGTTCAGGAAAATCGGGAAGAGTATACCAATTCCAAAGGACATTTTAACGGAGGCTGCAATTGCTAAACGTGTTTTAAGTGATTTGCCTTCGGTGAATTCCCTTGGTGAACAAGTTCCTTTTAATTGTCCTGGGTGTGGGGGAGTTTTATGGAAAGTTGACAAAGGTCTCTCTGCCAGGTATCGTTGCCATACAGGGCATGCATACACAGGGGCAGCTCTTTTAGCTGATCAGACAATGAAGATTGAAGAAACTATGTGGATAGCCCTCAGAATGTTTGAAGAGCGCAAGAATTTACTTACTACAATGGCTAATGAGCAAAGTGGTGCATCTGCAAAATCATCATTGGAAAGAGCTTCTCGTTCCCAAGTCCATATCGACCGGATAAGAGGTATATTACAAACTGACGATAAGGGCACTTCCAGTGATATACCTATTTGAGGCGATTAGCCTGGTAAATATTTTAAAAAACAGGGAAAGCTCAACACCTAATTCTGTAATAGATATATTTTTGAAATTTTTTAGGGAGGATCCGTGGTTGTGGCTATAATTTTTTAAATTGCCCGATATCACGGACTATCCGGGTTCGAGCCCGCTGGGCTTGGACTGCCGGTTTGAGTTTCAATTAATAAATTTCAATGCTTGCCATTGTGATGCTCCTCTCAATGACGGCAGGTTTGAAGTCTTGGCTATTTAACCATGCGAACTGATCACGTTCACTGCTACGCATAGTGTTACCCGTCATTGCGAGTCACTTCTCCAACCAACCTGAGTTTGTTTGTTACCCGTCACTGCAATCACTGCTACAACTAACCTTAGCTTATTTTTACCCGTCATTGCGAGTCACCTGCCATCTATTTTCAATGGAGCAACTTAACAGCGGTTCACCATCATTATGAACATCGCCTGCAGGAATTAGGTGACGTGGCAATCCCCTAGCTACTGTTAGGAAGCTATCGGCTTAGGTTATTAAAATTAGGTACCTAAGCACATTGGGGTTAATTCCGACTAAATTGCACGCATCCCTAATTATTATGGCATCTTTCAGTTTGGTTTTAGGATAGCAAGAAACTATAGCAAACAATAGAAAAACAAAATCTTTATTATAAAAGATGGAAAATGGGGCATCATTTCTTCAAGAATAAAGCTATTTTAAGAACCGATAAGTACATTTAATTAAAAATGAATTTCTTCCTTCTTCTGCAAAAGTGTTGTTCCACAAACTATTGTGTAGGGGAGTGTCTAGGTCTGAGAAGGCATCTGGTGTATTGCCTTGCGACCAAACCAGGTAAAGCTCCGATCCTGCTTTGTACTCCCAGCGCAAAATTAGGTTTGAGCGGAACTGGACGAAATTAAAATCAGGTTTGCTAAAACTGTATTCTGCGGTGCCATCACCATTTTCATCTACAAAATATTGGCCATCGCTAAAGGAAATCTCTTCATTGTTAAAGACATGAAACCGATCATTGTACCGTGTTGCCATAGGATTGGAAACATAAGCAAATTTACTGTATAGGGGCCTTGTAATAAAGGGTTGCCCATAATATTGAAGTGTTAGGTCAGGGGTAAGGTTATAGCTTATTCTTCCGGTAAAACGAAGGGTATTTTGTTTTACAGCTCCAACGATAGTTTTTATGGCAGAATTTTGCACAATATTGCTTATAAATTGGTCTTGTCGTCTCCAATTTTGTGAATAATTTCCACTCATGGAAATCCGAAGTGCATTAATGGGTTGTATGCTTAGTAATAATCCAAGATTGTGACCTTTTACGGTGTTATCAAATCCCCAAAAATTGAAAGTATTGATATTAACATATATTTTTTTCCTGGTATCACTGGTCAGGTATATGTTGTGCCCCATACCAGGAGGCCGACGGATGGAGGATCCTCCCTGCAAAGCATTATTGGAAATATCATAAGGGTTATAAGTCAGTCCTGTTCCTGTTTGCCAGAAAGATTTGAAGGTGGCATGCGAATTAACATTGAATGCCTGATATAAGAATTGTCCGCTATAATCCCATCTGGACCAATGGTTGTAATTGAACCTGGCTGTTCGAAAAATTGAAAATGGTTTTTGGAAATGTACACCTGCCCAGGAAAAATGGTTTATTTCATTTGCCGTGAGCATAAAGCCTATATCGTTCAACTCCAGTTGGGGAGACCGAAAAGTAAACCCTGTTTCAAACCTGAAGACCTGGCCCCATTTCCCTATTTTAGACCCTATTTTTCCAAACCTGAATGTTCCCCCCATACCAGTGAGTGAAGTGCGGCTGCTGTCCAGGGAGACTTCCTTGGCTCCGGGCCTTTGAAAAATATGTTCAAAGTTTGTTTGTGTATTAAGAATAACTTCCTGATTACCTTCCACATGACTAAAAACCAGGTTTCCCCTTATATACCAGGACCGGTCTCTCCAAAAATGCAGGAAATCCAAGCCGCCAGAAAAAGCATTGGAATGTAATATATGTTCCAACCCCCGTCCCCTGTTTACACTGGTGATAATTCCTCCCAATACAGTATTGCCGGCTTTAATGTCTTTTTGTACCCTTCCTACAAAATAGCTGGTCAAGGGCTCTACCATTTCTTTTCTTCTTTGATCATTTAGGTCAATAATGGCCATTTCTTTTTGGGTGATGCTTTCCAGTATGCCAATACTTAAGCCTTTTTTTGTTTTCCCACTAAATTTTGCTGCCCCAAGTATGGAGGTGTTTTGGGGCGATTTGATGTATTCCCCATCATTTATTTTTGGAAATCCATGCGGAGAGCTGCCAATCCTGCGGGAATAAAATAATAGGTCACTGTCGTATTCACCTCCAGCTTCTGATCCTGTAAGCTGATAATCAAAAATATTCCTGCTTTCAATAAAAAAAGACCTTCGTTCTTCAAAAAAGTTCTGAAAACCATCTATCCGGACCTGGGAAGGGTCGGCCTCCACCTGGCCAAAATCAGGGTTGATTGTAAAATCAAGAATTAGGTCATTTGTTACTGCTATTTTTCCATCCATTCCTGCCGTTACATCCGCATCCAACCCATTTGCGAAAGGATTCCCTGGCTCTTTTTTGTACTTATCGACTTGAGCGGTAATATAAGGGGCTATTTCTACCTGCCTGTGAAAGGGTATGTCTTTCAATCCATGAAGCTCACCAAAGGAACTTATCCAAACGCCGGAGCTTTGTGAAATTTGCTGCCAGATGGACCTTTCTTCTTTTCGAAAAAGCCGCCTCATAAATTGGATGCCCCATACCTTATCCCTTTCATTTCCATACCGCAATTGGCTCAAGGGGATTTTAACTTCGGCAGTCCAGCCTTTGTCGTCAATATTGGTTTTGGCAAACCATATGGGGTTCCAACTTGAATCCCAATTATTGCCATTGTTAGAAGCAAATTCATCATTGCGCACACCCGAGGCAGATATTGTAAAAGAAAAAGCAGACCGTAGATCGTGGTAGCTGTCTATATTGATTTCTACCCAATCACCTGGAAATTCGTCCCTCCGGCCCATTCTATTTACTATAGAATCGGGCGCTGAGTCATGGCATCGATAAGCGATATACAGGAACCTTTTATCATAAAGGATTTTAAAATTGGTTTGTTCACTGGGCTGTTTTCCTTCATCAGGAACCATTTGTATAAAATCACCTCCCCATTCCACACTATTCCATGCTTCTTCGTCAGGCAGGCCATCAATGATGATCTCCCCATTAAGTTGTTGGGTAACATACTTCTTCCGCACCCCTGTTGAATCATTAGGGCTGCCTTTTACAGTGATAATTAAAAAATTCAGGATGAATAAAATGAAGCAAGCTTTTCTCATTTGTGGAATTTAGGCGTCCAAATTAATAGGTGGAATTAGCAGGTATATAGTTATTAAAAATTTATCTTAATTATAAGGTAAACCTGAGAAAAAATTTCACAACTTTTTATTAGATTTATGTAAAGTAGGGATATTCTTCGATGAGCGGGAGTAGCTTGAGCGCTAATTAAAATTTCAAAAAAAATCCCTTATATATTGAACCGCTTCTGACCTTTGTTTTTATATAAAGTACATTAGGTTCATAAGATGCCTTTAAAAAGACTAATTTCTTTGTATTCCAAATTTTTAAATATCTAATCCCTGTTAGGGCGCCCGCCCCCCAGAGTAATTGCGGAGGTTGTAGGTTAGGTTAAGCATAAAAAAACCTTGCAGCACAGAAGCTTGTACATCTTCCAGGGAGATCGCTTGTAAGTTTCTTTGTTTATCTTTCCAATAGTTCTCTGTCTTTAGAGATGCAGAAAGAAGGAAAAACTTATGATTTTTTACATGGAAATAACTTTTGGAAAGTTTGAAAGCACAAAATTATTTTAAAAGCTCTTTCCCTATTACATATTCTACGTAAGATTCAGTTATGTTTTGATGGAAGCCGTGCTTTCGTTTAGCAGGTCGTTTACGCTCAGGCTGATCTAGCCTTTATTGTCTTTCATGAATTTTTTGCCCAGGCTCATGTTCCACAACAAAAAGCTATTATTAGGTCCGGCTGTTACACCTGTATTATACTGGTGGTTAAGTTCTGTCCGGTATACAAAACCTTTCCATAG
>JALZND010000243.1 GCA_030857845.1 Bacteroidota bacterium
TTGTTGAACCCACCTTCCGGGAGCACGACTTGTGGCAAGGATCCGGGATCGTCAGGGTTTTTGAACAACAGCGGGTTGGCATCCTGAATATATTGCGTTCCATCTGCCCTATAGGCTTCTGCCTGATTGGAATGCTCATGGATTACATGCTCCCGCCTTGTCGAGGCATATCTTCCCTGAAGGGTACTCCGGAAATTCAAATTTTTATAGAGGTTATAGTTAAGATCTGTCTGAACGGAAATATCTGCCACCGTTACATCAATATAATTCAATTCCAACTCCCTAAGTATATTGAAAGGGGCATAATTCCTTCTGAAATATTCATAACTTCCATCATCATCATAAGGCCTTATGGACCTGCTGGTATTTAAAGAATAGCTTAATGGATTAATGTCAAAGTCGCGTTTATACCTGCCAGTAATAGGATCAAAATCCCTGTTCGTTGTACCAGGAAGTGTTTGCTCCCGATAATTACCCGTTAGTTTAAATTCAATGTTAAACTTATCGTTGACTATATACCTGTTCTTGGCAGAACCTGAATATCTTTTAACTTTATCGGCTATAGTTTGCCCGTTGTCATTTAGGAAGCTGAAAGAATAATAGCTATTAAATTTATCGGTACCTGATGTGAGGCTGACAGAATGCTGCTGCTGCAAAGAGTAGTCCCTGAACAAAACATCGAACCAATCAGTATTTGCTGTTGCATATTTATGTAGAAATTCCTCGTTCGGTGAACCGTCCGGCCCCCAGTTTAATTGTTTGTCGTTGATCAAAGAATACATTTTACCCAATGATCCATAGTTTTGAGCACGTACGGACGATGGGAGGTCAACCAGGCCTTTTTCTTGCATTTCCCGGAATACACTCATTTCATCATATGAATTCAATATGTCAAATTGATTGTAGGTGGGCCGCAAATTTGCAGAGAAATTGCTGGAATAATTTACCCTGAGTTTTCCACTTCTGCCTCCCTTGGTAGTGATTACTATTACTCCATTCTTGGCCCTGGTGCCATAAAGAGCCGTTGCAGAGGCATCTTTTAATATTTGAAAAGAAGCTATATCGTTCGGGTTGATGCCCGCGATAGATGAGCTTAATACTGTATTGGCATTCCCAGTAATGATATCATCGGCACTTACGTTGGTTAAATCCTCCAGTATAACTCCATCAACCACCCAAAGTGGCTGGTTATCGCCGTTTATGGATGTGTTGCCCCTGATACGGATCCTTGGTGTGGCGCCAAAAGTCCCTGAAACATTGTCTACTGTAACTCCCGCAGCTTGTCCTTCCAGCATCCTGCTTGGGTCCACCATGCTCACGCTCCTGATTTCGTCCATTTTCAGCATTTTATCTGCACCAGTAAATAGCTTTCTTTCCACTTCTTGAAAACCAGTAACTACTACTTCTTCCAACTGCCTAACGTCATTTTCAAGCCTAACATTGATAATGCTCCTGTTTCCAACAGCTTGTTCCTGTGGTAAGTACCCTATAAATGAGAATACTAAAGTTTCCCTGCCAGTGGGAAGGGTAATTGTAAAATTTCCATCCACATCCGAAATGGTTCCCTGGGTTGTGTTTTTTATGGAAACATTTACCCCGGGCAATTCTGTACCATCACTTGCAGAAAGGACTTTTCCTGTAACACTTTTCTCTTGAGCCTTTAACTCATTGCCCAGAAATATTAAAAAAATAACCAGTAAAATTTTATTCATAATAAAGTTGGAGAATAATCCATTCCACCAGGATTATGGAGACAATGTAAGTTTACAATATAAAATTATTTTAAATTAAAAGGTAAAAATTACAAATCCATAACTATTATTTAAAAATCCCTGAATTGAGAAAGTTCTAAATCAGACTTTATAATTTATTCTTTATGAACCCTATGTAATTTTTGTTCTGTAATGTATTGATATAAACTTTATAAGAAAAAAAATATTATGTGGAAATATTTTTTAAGAAGAAAATATTGAAAAATAAGGATTTAGGATCCTGATATTTTTTAAATAAAAGAAAAATTAGCTGATGTTTTCTTTTATTTAATTAAATTGAGTTTGCTTATTTTCGATTTGATGATATCATGAAACCTCCGTTAAAATTTTTTTTGTGGTTATTTACAACCCTTTCTTTTTTTTCTTGTAATCGGGCTGATGAAAAAGTGCCGGTATCTGTAGCAGAGCTTATCTCAGGGCGCCAATGGATTACCACTGCCTTAACAATTAATCCTGGATATCAATTTAAGGAAGGTGGCGACTACGTTACAGATTTATATGGTTTTTATTCAGAAGAAGATAAGGTATGCATTATTGATAACTTAAGGTTTTTCAACATTAAAGGTACGTACACTTTTGAAGATGGTGCAACCAAATGCAATGCTGCCAATCCCCAAGTTTTTGAAACTGGCAATTGGGTATTGAGCAGTGATGAAACTACTTTGGTAACAAGTGTGTCTGGCAATATATTTAATTATGACATAATATCGCTTGATGCAACAACCCTAGTTTGGAGGTATGTGATAAAATCGCAAGGTGTAGACTATGTTTTTTTGGAAACGCATACCATAAATCAATAGTTAAAAAAGAATGATACAAGAACAGATTACATCAAGTCCTAATTCCTTTCAATAAGAAATTTTTATAATTATTATGGTTTCCTGTTATTATCTCCTTTTCTTTTATTTTGAGGCCTGAGCAGAAAATAGAAAATAACCCCTACTACAAAAGCCCCGGTTATTACAACGGCAATAATACCAGGTGTAAAACTTGCTTCATCTCCGCTACAGCTACTGAAAGCAATAGTAGAAATCAATAAAAAACTAAAAACAATGAGATTAAATTGTTTCATAAGCTATTCCTCTAAATATCTATTTTAAATTAAAAGTTTATTTTGCTTCTATATATATATATATATTATTCATCAAATTTTTAAAATTCCCCATACAGAATACTCTTTAAAGAGATTATAACAAAGTTATTCAGGGAAAGTTATAAGGCATTTATAATGATAGATTTTCGAAATATTGCTAATAGGTTACAATTTTATTGATAAACCGGTTTTAGATTTATAACTTTCAAACAAAAAGATATGACAAAGACGAAGCTGACAGTAATGAACAATGGTTCTTTAAGAGTAGACGGGGATTTTGAAATAGTTGATATGGCTGGAAATCCTTATGGATTGGGTGGGCGCACGCTGGTTTCATTGTGCAGGTGTGGATTATCTAACAACAAACCTTTTTGTGACGGTGCCCATAAAGGCAAATTAGATCATCTAGCTGAAGCATTTGATTTGCCTCCAAAAAAAGTATAAAGGGGACATTTTAAGGCAACATAATGAAATTTATTTTCAACAATAAAAAGCTAGGTATAAACTGGCTTTTTTAATTATAGGATATGGGTTTTTAAATCATTGAAGAAAAGGAAATATATTATCTTCAATATGTTGTGTGAAATTATATTCATTAAAAATCAGATTGATGTAAAAATCTAATGCTGATTAAGTTCTTAGTTCATTAAGGTTGAAAAAAAATTATCTAATAGAATATATTAATTTAAAGAACAAATGTAAGTGCAGAAAGACTGATAGGCTTTAACTTGCATAGCCTTGGATCAAATCCAGGGAGGAATATAAAAGTTTAGACAACCCTCAGAAAGGGTGACACCAACCCCCAAATCAAAATGAGGTACTCTGTTAATTTAATCCATTCTGGATTTTGCACATCTATTTCATTCCCTCCAACAATACCTTCAAAACCGCCTGCGCAGCATATAGTCTATTTCCGGCCTGCTGAATCACAACAGAATTATCACTATCTATTACTGCGTCTTCCACTACCAGGTTTCTTCTTACAGGGAGGCAATGCATAAATTTAGCATCATTGGTCAACATCATTTTTTCCTGTGAAATGGTCCAGGAAGAGTCTTTGCTTAAAATCTTGCCATATTCAGCATAAGAAGACCAATTTTTGGCATAAATAAAATCTGCACCTTCAAAAGCCGCCTCCTGCGAATAATCTATTTTAGCATTGCCTGCATATTGTGGTGCCAATTCATATCCTTTGGGATGTGTAATTACAAAATCTACATTTGCTTTGATCATCCACTGGGCAAAAGAATTGGGCACAGCCTGTGGTAAAGCTTTTACATGTGGTGCCCAGGAAAGCACCACTTTAGGCTTTTCCACTTTTTTCAGTTCTTCTATGGTCATCAGATCAGTTAGCGACTGTAGCGGGTGGAGCACTGCCGATTCCAGGTTTACCACCGGAATACCTGCATATTTCTTAAAGCTGTTAATGATTACATCCTGGTAATCTTGTTCTCTATTGGAAAGTCCCGGAAACGATCGCACACCCATAATATCGCAATATTGGCCAATTACAGCAGCGCCTTCTTTAATATGTTCAGCCTTATTCCCGTCCATGATGATGCCCTCCTCAGTTTCCAAGGCCCAACCGTCTTTATCAAAATTCATAGACATCACTTCCATGCCCAAATTCAAAGCTGCTTTTTGTGTGCTGAGCCTTGTCCTTAAGCTGGGGTTTAGGAAGATCAATCCCAAGGTTTTGTTTTTCCCTAAGTCTTTGAATTTATAGGGATCAATTTTGATTTCTTGTGCTAGTTTAACCAATGAGGAAAAATTTTCCACATCATCAACAGAGATAAAATGCTTCATTTATAGTGCAGGTACAGCGTTTAAAACTTGATGAAAAGCTCCTAAAAATTGGTCAAAATTTTCTTTTTTGACATTAAGGGCCGGCAATATCCTCATGGTGTTTTTATTGGAGGATGAACCGGTAAAAATATTATGTTCTTTTAATAAAGTGTTCCTTATCACCGCGCATGGCACATCAAATTCAATCCCTATCATCAGACCTTTGCCCCGGACTTCTTTAATTTTATCAAACCCTTTAAGTTCGCCCATAAGGTAATCACCCATAATCCTGGCATTTTCTACAAGGTTTTCTTGTTCCATCACCTCCAAAACCGCAATGCCAGCAGCACATGCCAAATGGTTGCCACCAAAAGTAGTGCCCAACATTCCGTGTACGGCAGGAATTTCAGGACTTATAAGCACTCCTGCTATAGGAAATCCATTTCCCATTCCTTTGGCTACGGTAATAATATCTGGGTTGACATCAAAATATTGAAAAGCGAAAAATTTTCCCGACCGGCCATATCCTGATTGTACCTCATCCAGGATCATCATTGCCCCCTTTTCAGTACAAAGGCTTCTTATCTTCTTTAAAAACGCCTCGGAAGGAATATTAACACCAGCCAGCCCTTGTATCCCTTCCACAATTACTGCCGCAACTTCTTCATTAAGGTGCTTTTCTAAAGCCTCTTCTTCATTTAAAGGTAAAAAAAGAATGTTTTCATTTTTGTTAACAGGTGCTTGCATGGAAGCACCATCTGTTACAGCAACAGCCAGGGAGGTACGACCGTGAAAACTTTTATTGAATGTGATAATTTTCTTTCTCCTGGTATGGAAAGAAGCAAGCTTCAATGCATTTTCAATGGCTTCTGCACCAGAATTTATCAGGAATAAATCATATGCTTCACAACCTGACTGAACCCCCAGCTTTTCAGCTAAGTCCAATTGAAGGGGGATCTGGACGGAATTGGAATAAAAAGCTATTTTATTTAGTTGATCTGAAATCTTTTGTACATAATGTGGATGTGTATGACCTATTGAAATTACCGCATG
>JALZND010000244.1 GCA_030857845.1 Bacteroidota bacterium
CTTTTAGATTTACAAATAGAATAGGGGCTGCAGTTTTTGGTGGAACAGGAACCGTTTATGAAAATATAAACCAGTTGTCAATCAACAACCTGGTTTGGTCAGGAGGGCTCGGCCTAAGGTTTTTGTTGTTTCCAAAAAAGGATATTTTCACCAGATTGGATTTCGCTTTTACAAAAGAAGGAGCGGGCTTTTATATATTTATTGGTGAGGCTTTTTAAAAGGCCCTGAGATTGTTATTGGTTTCATTAAAATCTATATAATCTCGATAAGTTAACAAAACTCTTACCTCCTTTGGATCCTATTAACTTTCTCAACAAAAAAACTTAACCACCTGAGTTCGACTATCAATAACCGGCACCCCAAGCCCAGCGGGCTTGAACCTGAATAGCCCGTGATAACGGGCATTGTAGGAAATTACAGCCACAACCACGGAGTGGTTGAACAATGGATTATAACAGATATTTTTCCTCCAATTGAATATTGTGTTCTTCCAATAAACGCATATCCGTCCTGAAAGAAATATTTCGATATAGATGACACTTCTTGTTCTTCAAATTCCCCCATATATCCTTAAACATTGCCTCAAAGTGTCTCTTGTCAAGGATTTGTCCCGGTTTTTTTTACTAACATAATTTGATAGAGAATTTGCGTATAGGTGCTCATAGCTGATGTCATTTGTTGAAAAATAGGTAGGAGGTTTTTAAAATTTGTTTTGTGTGGTTTTATAAATCGATAGATAATCTTGAACATTTTATTTCCGGAAATCAGTTTCCGGCAGACAAATTATTCATGTTCAACCCTTTTCTGGGTTGTAATGGCGATTTCGGTGTCTATTCGAGTTAAAGCCCTTCAGGCTTTTGTAGCTCCTAATGGTATCAGCAGCAGAGGTGTTTTAGTATATTCTTAACTCAGAATGATCACGGAGGTGATTAGTAGATGCATCAACACATGTTTATCCACAATTTTAACCGAACTCGGGTTAACCCTAAGTTGATCTCCATATTTTAATGACGAACCTTTTTCTTCCTAGCCTTGAAGGAACTCTATACAGATAGAGTTAATTACCTGATATATAATATTTAAAGATTGATTTTCAATTTTTTAATGAGCTTAGGGTACTTATTATGTGAAACCCGAAGCAATGATGTTGATAATGCCTCAAGCCTTGCAAAAGGACTTGAACCCTTATATGGAAAATATGTTTCCATTTTAACAGCCTTGCGATTGGTCACTGCCGGGACTACTTCGGCAATAACAGCCCCTTTTGCAGCAGCATATGTGGTAAAAGGTTGTTTGCAATGGAATACTTCTATAAAATCAACTAAATTCCGGGCAGTTTGGATGGTAATTTTGATATTAGGAATTTTCTTTTCCTCCTTGAACATCAAACCGCTCCAGGACATTCTTATTGCACAAATTGCCAATGACATCCTGCTCCCCCTCATCACTGGGTTCCTTATTTGGATCACCAGCAAAAAAACCATCATGGGGCTCACATAAATTCCCTAATTCAAAATATTTTAGGTTTATTTGTTTTGGCAATAGTAATCATATTTGCTTTTAAAAGTATTGAAACCATTTTAAAGGTCTTTTTTTGATTGATTTCAATATCATAAGAATTATCGATAAATATAAATATCAACCTTTACAGGGCACATGTATATTTGCACAAGTAGATGCTAGCAGAAAATTTTTCAAGGTAATGAAAAAAGATGGTTGGCAGGTGCATTAAATTATTGACCGAACTGTAAAGGGATGGAATGCTTTGTAAAATCATGGCAAATACCGTAGATAAATCATTAAAAGTTTATACCCCCTACAAAAGCTTATTGGCAGAAATAGCTTTTGAAAATGAAATTGCTGTAAAATTCGAGGTGTTTGGGGATAGGAACTATCTTAATGACCTTAGGCTTCAATCACGTCAACATCCGGAGGCTGTAATTGTAGACCCTCTTGTTGTTATAGAACATGTATCGCATATAATAGAGCATCAATCTGTAAAATCTATAACTGGAAAATTGATTCCTGTAAAAGCAAATGTATTATGCATACACAGCGACAATCCCAATGCGCTGCAAATCGTACAAGAGCTTCACAATTGGCTGCAATACTAGTTTTTGTATTTTGAAGTTTATGGGAAATTACAACCTTAAATATAAACCTTACGGAGAAAAAACCCTGTTGATAGAATGGCCTTCACAAATTGATGAATGCATACTTTATGATATCATCAACCTGCAAAAAATAGTTGAATCTAATCTCGCTGGCATTGTTGTTGAATCTGTACCTGCATATCAATCATTGGCTCTTTTTTACGATCCATCAGTTATTTCTTTTGAAGGATTAACGCACCAGGTAACATTGATTTATAGAAATACAGATAATGACCAGTTGTTCCAGCCAAAACTTTGGCACATTCCTGTTTGCTATGACCTCTCCTTTGGCATCGACCTGGAATATCTTTCAAACATTACAGGATTACGCATCAACTCAATAATTGAATTGCACATCGCTACAGTTTATACCGTTTATTTCATTGGGTTTTTGCCAGGCTTTTTATACCTGGGAGGCCTACCGGAAACCCTTCATGCACCACGAAAATCTTCCCCAAGGCCAAAGGTCCTTAAAGGTGCTGTGGCAATAGGTGGAAGCCAAACCGGTATATATCCAATGGAGAATCATGGAGGTTGGAATATTATAGGAAATTCGCCCTTACATTTTTTGGAGCTGGAAAAGCACCCTCCGGTTTTTGCCAGTGCAGGAGATAAAGTAAAGTTTTTTCCCATCGAACTTACTGAACATGCCAAGATTTTACAAGAAGTCAATGATGGAAATTGTAAACTTTTGAGAGAAACAATTTTATAATGGACTACATTTCTATAATTAATCCTGGTTTATTCACCACCATTCAGGACGGAGGAAGGTTTGGCTACAGGAAATTTGGCATTCCTGTGGCCGGGGCAATGGATCAATGGGCAGCAGGCCTGGCAAATGCCTTGCTGAACAAGCCAATAGATGCCGCTGTAATAGAAGTCATCATTAAAGGACCGAAAATTAAATTTGATTGCGATACTTTTTTAGCTATTTCCGGGGCAAACTTAAGTCCTTCACTGGATGGAAAAGAAGTAAAAAATAACTCCAAAATACAAGCTTCCAGAGGTCAGATTTTATCTTTTGGCGCTGTTCAATACGGTGCAATAGCCTATATTGCCTTTAGCAGGGAAATTAAAACAGAAACTATTTTAGGCAGTAAATCATATTCGAAAAGCATTACATCACCCGATCGATTTTATGCTGGGCAGCAAATAATTTTAGAAAAGGAAGAAAATAATATTCCTATACTTTCTTCAAGTGTTAAGCCTTTTTTGGAACATTTCAATATACAGGATATTATAGCTTTTGAAGGCCCGGAGTTCAATCTCCTAAATATTGAAGCAAAGAAAAAATTGCTGCAAGAATCATTTGTAATCAGTAGGGAATACAGCCGTATGGGTTATAAATTGGAGGGACCCCAAATAAAAATAAAATATGCCGGAACCATGATATCATCTGCAGTGATACCCGGAACTGTCCAGCTTACACCCGCAGGACAATTGATCATCCTAATGAACGACTGCCAAACCACAGGGGGCTATCCAAGGATCCTCCAGCTTTCCCAATCAGCCATAAACTACATCGCTCAAAAAAAGGCTGGGGATAAAATTTTTTTTAGGTTATAAGGGATTGGATAACGGGCAAGAAGGAGTTGTTAAGATTTAATTATATCTGCAGATTGGTGTTAAGATAGATACTATTTCGATTTTTTCAACCATTCATCCCTAAAGTACAATTTTTAAATCGGTCAATTGAGTAAATTCATAAGGTTATTCAATAATGGGTTGTTGCTTGATATAAAATACTTTTTACTCAATTATTTATTGAATTATTTTTAAAATATATTAATAATATTCACAAACGATTTATAGGAAATTAATAAAATAACAGCGCTAAAAGTAAAAATATCCTAAAAATGGAAGCCCATCTGGTTTATCATTTCACATTAAAAATCAATTCTTTATTTTATATAAATGAAAGCAATTATATGTTCTAATTATGGGCCTCCTGAGGTTCTTCAGTTTATTGAAATGGAAAAACCAATTCCTAAAAATAATGAAGTACTAATAAAAGTTATGGCTACAACCGTACATATTGGAGATACTAAGGTCCGTCGTTTAGCGCCAGGCTTGGGTCCTCTAAAAGATTTCTTTTTCAAGCCAATGATGCGAATCGTTGTGGGTTTTAAAGGGCCAAGAAAAAAAATCCTGGGAATGGAACTGGCGGGGGAAATTGAAGCTGTAGGAAAAAATGTTTCGCTATTTAAGGTAGGCGATCCTGTTTTTGCATCAACAGAATTTGAATTTGGAGCGTATGCCCAGTATCGTTGTATGCCAGAAGATGGTATACTTACAAATAAACCAATTAATATGACCTACGAGGAAGCTGCCCCGGTTTCTAATGGGGCGTTGACCGCCTTGCTGAATCTGAGAAAAGCAAATATTCAAAAAGGGCACAAGGTATTGATCTATGGAGCTTCCGGAAGTGTAGGTACTTTTGCAATCCAGCTTGCAAAGTATTTTGGGGCTGAAGTTACAGGAGTATGCAGTACTGTAAATTTGGATATGGTGAAATCACTTGGGGCTGATAAGCTAATCGATTATACAAAAGAAGATTTCACACAAAGCAGTGATTCTTATGACATTATTTTTGATGCAGTAGGAAAAATTGCTTCATCGAACCGTAAGAAATCCTTGAAAAAGTCAGGAAAGTATATAGACGTACTTGCTTTGTCAAACTCAAAGCTTAAAGTTGAAGACCTGGTTTTCCTTAAGGAACTTTGTGAGGCTGGTGCATTAAAATCAGTGATTGATAAACGCTATACTATGGATCAAATAATAGAGGCTCACAGGTATGTTGACAAAGGACATAAAAAAGGAAATGTGGTCGTTACTGTAACACATTAATGTGTAAGTTAAATCCATATGCTCCTTAAGTGGCGCACCATTTTTATTTAATAATTAAAACTATAAACCATCTAAAGAAACGTCAACACAGCATCTAAAATCCTTAAAACCATCTTAACTGTAAATCTATTCATGAAAGAATGTCCATCCTGTGCTATGTCTGTTGCTGAGAAAAATAAATTATGCCCCATATGCCAATATGAATTTGCTGAAGGAAGCAACGATGGCATTAAAATTATTGCACTTCTTTTACTGATTATGATGTTGCTTTTTTTTATTTTATAATTTCGAAACCCAAACAATCCCTACCCTGTTCATGCTGTATTAAACAAAATACTATTGCCTTATATGTGCTACGACCTTGCTTATCTTACCCGAAGAAGTGAAAGATACATAGAAAGATATGGCCGGGAACAGGAAGTTGCCAATATACAGCAAAAGCTGTCCCCCAACTTTTCATACCAATGGGTTTGACCATATCGCCCTTCCTGTTATTACAAATGATGCCATCGACAAAATACAAGCTTTTCAATGGGGGCTCATTCCTTGGTGGGTATAGGATGTGCAATCGTGCCAAAAGATTTCAAATACAACATTAAATGCCCGGGGAGAAGAAATGTTTGAGAGAATTCATTTCAGAAATCTGCCTTAAAAAAGAGATGCCTGATCATTGTTGATGGA
>JALZND010000001.1:0-10408 GCA_030857845.1 Bacteroidota bacterium
TTTTGCTTTCCATCAACAAATTAGCCCATGCTTTGGTATCCTTACACCCAAATGAAGCGAAAAGCGCCCTTTCCAATAGTAAAAAAAGGGGAGGGGGTAAGGTTACATTTAGAAGATGGCAATATAATTATAGATGGAATATCATCATGGTGGGCGGTTATTCATGGGTATAATCATCCTGTGCTAAATAAAGCACTCATCAATCAGGTTCAAACACTTTCCCATGTTATGCTGGGTGGGCTTTCTCATAATCCAGCTTTAGAATTGTCAGATAAACTTTCTAAGATTACCCCTTCACAAGATGGTAGTACAAACCATGTATTTTTTTCTGATAGTGGCTCGGTTGCTGTAGAGGTAGGCTTGAAAATGGCTTTCCAATATTGGAAAAATACGGGTGTACAAGGCAAAACCAAGGTCCTTTCTTTAAGGAATGGTTATCATGGAGATACTTTCAAAGCCATGGAAGTTAGTGATGATTCTGATTTTAAAAGAGCATTTTCTGATATATTACAAAAAGGGTTTTATCTCGATACGCCCAAAGGTGGATTTTTTGCCAATGAAGAAGATATTGCTGATGACGTAAATGAGCTTGAGGCTTTGCTCCAAAAAAACCATTCACAAATAGCAGCTTTTATTTTAGAACCCATAGTTCAATGTGCGGGTGGCTTTAGGATCTATTCACCTTTGTACCTTATTATGGTGCGTGAATTATGCAGCAGGTATAAAGTGCTGCTATTGTTTGACGAAATAGCTACCGGATTTGGTAGGACTGGAAAGTTATTTGCTGCAGAGCATGCAGGCGTTGCCCCTGATATCATGATGTTGGGAAAAGCAATGACAGCTGGATATATAGGTCATGCCGCAACTGTAGCAAGTAAAAAGGTGTACAATAGTTTTTTGGGTCAAGGATATGAAAAAGCTTTCATGCATGGTCCCACTTTTATGGCAAACCCGCTAGCATGTACGGTGGCAGTGGAAAGCATCAATATTTTTGAAAAAGAAAATTACCTGGAAAAGATCAAAAAGATTGAATCCATTATTTTTGAGGAAATTTCAGATTTTAAATATGATTTTATTATCGAGAAAAGATTATTAGGGGCAATAGGTGCTATTGAAGTTTCAGACAATAAATATTTAGATGGTTTTAAAGAATTTGCTATCAAACAAGGAGCCTGGCTTAGGCCCATCGGAAATGTTGTTTATATAATGCCTCCCTATATTATTGAGGAAGTGGATCTGAAAAAATTGTTTCTTGTAATTAAAATGTGGTTCGAATTAAAAAAGAACAATATATAGGACATTAAAAATATATTTGATCACACTACATATCAATGCCTGACCACCATTTTTTTGGTTTTTACAATTCGGTTTTCCACGATTAACCTATAAAAATAAACGCCATCTGATAAATTTTGAGCATTATACTGAATTGCATAATCTTCAACATTTTGAAAACTGTCTACAAGGGTTTCTATATGTTTTCCATCTAAATCAAGAATTTCCAGCTTTACAAAACCTGGTTTAGATAGTGAATAGGAAATAATAGTAAAGGAAGAAAAAGGATTAGCAAAGGTTGTTAATTTATATTCAAGGTCATCTTGTTTTAAACTGGTCACTACTTCTTCATCAGCAACAAGCTGTAGGTCCATCCATTCAAGCCTGTTTTTTAGAAATTCTTTTAAGTAGTCAACTTCTTTTTGATAGGTATCCCTGGCTTCAAATCCCGGGGTACTCCTAATGGTACTTTTACCTAATATATTCCAAGTTTCAAAGTTTCTTGCCTGAGCCTCGTCCAATCCAGAAGCCAGGCTGTCGATATAGTGGAACAACGAATCTGTTTTAAATACTGTTTTTCTCAACTGGTTCCATCTAACAACCATTTTTTTCTGAAATCTTTCATCATAAAAAAGCTTTCTCCAATGAGGGGGATGCGAATCGGCGGCTTCCTGAATCCGTTCAGAACTTAAAGTTACCCACTCTGTAAAATCAGGACCATTATTAAAAACAGAATTTGATAATGCCTGGTCAAAATCCCAAACGGGCCCTGCTTTTAATTTCCCTGACCTATCTTTATGATAGTAACTGCTCCACCCAAACGCGTCTGAATTTTTACATGCTTCCTGCAATAAGACCTCATCAACAAATGAATCACTATCAATCCATGCAGCATAGCCATTTTCCGAGTCTGCATAATCGGTGCCCTTCATTACAGTCCGAAATGCATCATCATATCTCTTGATATAATTAGTTTGTTCCTGGGTTATATCTTTTCCTTTTGGGTATTTAAAGCGGCGTCTATTGCCAAAATTTTCTCCTGATTGCGCTACTTCATAAATATATCCACCAGTCAATGCTTCTCCTTCATTATCCTCAGAAGTCATTTTTGTAATATTAAGCCTGTTTTTATCAGGTTTGATTTGTTCTTGTAGTATGTATATTCCTTGATATACATCATTCAATATTGATTCACAATGGACTGTACGGCTAGCAAAGTTGCCCATTTGTCTGGACATATGATATGCCAACGGATCACGTATAAATGTTTTGTCAAGATATGATGCTGCCAAAATCCAATCATGTTCTTTGGGCATACCAAGTAAGGAGACATTCTGTTTCACACCGGCAGCATCTGTGGTCTTAATGGTATATGGTTTTTTGTTAAATATTAAAGATAAGTTGCCCCTTAACTCAATTCCAATATAACCATCATAATGATTGAATGGATTGGATAAAATATTTATTTGATTGGGCCCATATATATAATTCCCATCTGGGCGGTAATTTTTTCTTCATCAACAATGGGTTGATCATTAGTATTTATAACTATTATAGGAAGATTGGATGAGGTAAAAGATAATTGAGCATTTTTTTTATTTATATCTAGTTCTGAAAATGTAGTATTTTCAGAACTCTTGAAGCTTGCTGAAAAGAAATTAGCAAATGATTGAGTAGTAGTTATAACATGCAGCAGTTAAAAGAAGAATATTCTGTAAATGTTTATTTTCATAATCAGATTTTACTTTTACTTAATTGTATTCCCAAAATATTTGTCTCAAGATATTAACTGACCATTTTAGTCTTAAACGATTATTTACTAAAGATGCTAACTTTAATAAAGTAGTTTAAATTATAATTAATTAGAACAATCCTGATATGATCAGAATCTTTAAAGAACATGAAAATTTCAAGAGTCAGTAATATTCTATTTTTTATTCATTCCCAAAAAATAAAAAGCCGATTGATAACAATAACAACCGGCTTTTTTAAAATAAGAAATTTATCAATTACCTTTCATCGCCATAGAAGGGTTTGCTGCTGCGTTTTCTTTAACATCAATTTTGTCTACTATAAAGCTTCCAAGCGATCTGCCCTGAACCAAACCATTAGTAATTGCGGGCATATAATGGATACCGCCATACATCCTGCTTAACGCTGCTTCTTCTGATGCAGCATTGAATGATGGGAATTCCCTGGTAGTAAGGCCATATTTTTCTTCAGTATCGTCAACAAAGTGAAATGAATCACCAAATATAGAAGTAAGTGCCACACCTGCTGCACCGGAAATGACACTATGACCACTTGGGTATTCAGGAAATGGCGGGGTTTGTAAAAGAGGTGCCCAATCCTGATCTATATATTTGTTGATTACTGTTTCTGGACGGATCAGGTTTTGTTTATATTTTTCTTCCCAGCAGCTGATGAACCCATCAGCCAACGATATCGAAGTCAAAGCATAAGCATAAGCACTTTTTATCATATTTGCATTGTCCTTTTGACATGCGATTTTTGCTATTCCCATCCAATGTCCACCAGGAGATATTTTTTTTGTGGCAAACATCACATGTCCATGAATGTTCATCACAAACGGATTGCAATCCCAAAAAGCTGCTATTTCTTTTTGTTCTTTATTAAGGTTTTTTGTGGTTTCATAAACTTCCATTACTTCGGTCATGAATTTGCTTTCTATTTCAATGCTGAAATCATTTGGATTTTGAGGCTTGAATTGAGAAGCTGAGTCCATTACAAATGGGCGCATTTTGCCCCAATGTGGTTCAATTGCCTCAATATAGGCAGGAGGGGTGGGCACCCATTTACCTTCATCATGAGTAACAGAATATTTTTGGAATGTCCTTGTTTGTTTGTAATTATCTTTATTTGCCCACTCAAATATATGGTCTACAACCGTTTCCGAATATACAATTGAATTATTGAAAATATCTTCATCAATATTTTGATCTAATAATTCTTTATGCCACTGCTCGCGGAATTCAATAATTTTTTCTTCTGAAAAAATAAGTTTTTTGCTTGCCAATAAATAAGCGTCTACGGCTGCAATATCATAATTAATTTCATTGGTAGGTTCCGGAATACTTTCCAGCCCATTAAGTTGACCAGCCAAAGATTTATAGGCTGGATCTTTTAAAGCTAATATTTCATATGCAGAAATACTGGTGTATGCATAAATTCGGCTTGCAACAGGAGGGGAAAATATATCGTGCACAATAACATCTGTTAAATATTGCACAGAATTATGCAGCATATCAACTTCAACTAAAGCTTCCTTTTTTGGATTATTGCATGAGGCAGCAATTACCAACATTGAGAGTACAAAAAATCTTTTAAACATCATTGTATTCATTTTTATCATATTGATTTTGGCATGGGAGATATTAAGACTTATTGCTTCTTAACTATAAAGAAGAATAAAATTACATTGAACTTTTTTCAGGCAACATAAAATTCTGTTAATTAGTTTAATTTTGATTCTTTAAATTTAGATTATTTTAAAGCATATTACAACAGCAATATAAGGGATATAAATGATTTATCCACGTTTTTAAAGGATTTTGTGTTCATCTTAGTTCAAGTTAAATTCCAATTGCTTTAAAAGTAAATATAGATACTCCGATAAAATAATTTAATACCTTACATGAGAATTATAATATCCGGATTAAATTTACCCCTCACTCATTAAAATTGTTATAAATTTAAGCAGGCGATTAAGTATTTATATATTAATTAACAAATAATCGTAATGTGTTTTTTCTTTTGAAAATTCAATGTTTATTTTTCTTTTTGTTGAAATTTTTTGTAACTTTTAAGGAATTACTTGTTATTAATCTTAACTAACGCCTAGAATATAATACTTTTAAATTAAGTTTTGTATAGATTGTGGTATTAGGGGATTGAATTCATATTTAGATAAACATCACACTGTCAATAAGTTTTATGAACCAATACGATCAATATTTAAGACTAATTTTATACAAAATCCCTGTATCTGCGCCTAATTCTGGGGATAAAACTGTAAGTGATGAGTTTATCAGACAGCTTTCCAGGGAACATGGCCTTGAAGTATTCAGTAAAATCAAGGAAAGTTTACGCTGGAGCATGAAAAATCCGGATTACAATTTTGCCTCAATTAAAGATGACCTTCCTCATACCAATAAAGAAATTTTTCATTTCCTGAAAAATGTGATCAACAAAATGAATGGAATTTAAATAAGTCATTGTCTTAGACACACTATCTATTAAGAAACTTAATAAAGAAATCCCATTTGTTTAAGTAAACAATGTTTAGGTTGCACTGGCATCTTTTAATGTTGACACACTTCTTTATACCAAAATTTGAACGGATTTTGGAAAGTTGGGGCACTTCATAGGGTAACGCCTCAACCAATCCTCAATGACCTAATTCATTTATTCACGATTTAATTGTTATATAATTTATATTATGTTAAATAGAAATTATGATATGATGGATTCCATATCTTAAAACTTAAATTATAAAAGTAAAGTATATATGAACTAAAAACCGGTCAGCACATAAGATGCTCAACCGGCTTTTATTTGAAATTGTAATTTAGATCGTTCTAATTAATTGCTTTCAGCGTTATCTAATGATTCCATTTGTTTTGCAACTTCTTCAGCTTTATCGTTCATTTTCAACTGGGTGTATACTGTTTGCAAAGTTGATAGTACTGTATAATCTTCCGGTTGTAATGCCCTGGATTTTTCTAAATAAGGCAATGCCTTTTCAAAATCTGCCTTTGCAGCAGCTTCTAATTTTTTACCTTCTTTTTGATAAGTTTTTAAATCCATATCATTAGCCTTTTTCAATGTTTCAGCTGCACTGTTATAGTGGTTAACAGCAATATTAAAATTGGCTTCAAAATTATTCGGGTCAATTTCTACAGCTTTTTGATAATTTTTAATAGCTTCTTCTTTATTTTTTGTCTGATCGTGCAAAAAGCCAAGGTTATAATATAAAACAGCATTATTAGGTTCTGCTGCAATTGCTTCTTCAAGCTTCAATCTTGCTTCATCTACTTTGTCGCTGAATATCAACAAGTTAATTTCTTCTTTAACAAACTCTTTGTTGCCCGGGTGCTTTTGACGAGCTTCCCTAACTACTTCTAATGCTTTATCATTATCTTCATTATGGGTCCTTTCCAAATATATGATGGTGTTGTAAATATCTATTTCATCATAACCTAGCGCTGTTAATTTATAGAAGCTTTTTAAAGCTTTATCATATTCCTTGTTTTGTTGGGCTGCGATCCCTCCATATAAATAGGCAGTAGTATCTTCTGGTTTTATTTTTGATGCCATCTCAAATCCTTCAATTGCCTTGACATAATCCTGGCTTTGATAGGCTTCTGCTCCTTTGTTTAGGTAAGTTCCCCATATACCTTCCAGACGCTCATTGGCCAATACATAATTGACAGAATTTTCTTTTTCCAGTTCTTTTGCTTTTTTATAGGATTGAATTGCTTCTTCCAGTGCATTGGCATCTAAATTTTTATGCTCTTCAGAAAGAGCTATAGCTTCATAAATGCTGCCTCTTGTTAACCATGTTTTACTTTTATCTTTTGTTTTATCATGATTTGCAGCCTGGTCTATAGCGTCTTTTGCTTTAGCTAAGTCACCACGTTGTTCAAAATTGGAGGCTTTACTAACATTCGAATTTTGTGCAAAAGCAAAAAACACCGAGAATGTCAATATTAAACTTAGGGTTATTTTTCTCATAATTGCTTTGTTATCAAGTTAAAAAATAGTTTGGTTTAGTTTATTTATTCTTTATTGTTTTCTTCTTCTGAATCTAAATCATCGATATCCTCATCTTCATCTTCTATTTCTGCCTCAGGCAATTCAGAAATTTCAGAAAGTTGCTCTTCTTCAGAAGTAACAGCCGCCATTGGAACATCCTCCAATTCATCCGAAGCCTCATCAGCTAACCTTTCAATTTTTTCTACAGATGAAATTTCATCATTTTCACTTAACCTGATCAACCTAACTCCTTGGGTTGCCCTTCCCATGACCCTTAAAAGATCTACTTTTAACCGTATAAGAATCCCTGATTTGTTAATGATCATAAGGTCATCGGTATCAACAACTTCTTTTATAGCCACAAGATGGCCCGTTTTCTCAGTAATATTTATAGTCCTTACCCCTTTTCCACCTCTTTTGGTAATCCTGTAATCATCAATTGATGATCTTTTACCATATCCTTTTTCAGAAACTACCAATAGGTCTGAGTCTTCCCTATATACACAAACCATACCAATTACCTTATCTTCAGGTCCAGCAAGCTTTACCCCTTTAACTCCTGCTGCAGTCCTTCCCATAGGCCGGACATCCTGTTCGTTAAACCTGATCGCCCGTCCGGATTTGAGTGCAATTACAATTTCATTGGATCCGTTCGTCAAATTAACATTTAAAAGCTTGTCCCCATCATTTATAGTAATTGCGTTGATACCATTTGTCCTGGGCCTAGAATAAGCTTCCAGCGATGTTTTTTTAATGGTACCCAGTTCTGTACACATTATTAGGTAATTGTTATTGATATAATCATCATCTTCAAGGCTATGTACATTTATGACTGCCCGTACCTTATCATCTGCGTCAATGTTTATCAGGTTCTGTATAGCCCGACCCTTACTTGTTTTAGATCCTTCTTGTATCCCGTACACTTTTTTCCAGAATACTTTACCAAATTCTGTAAATATCAATAGATAATTATGGGCAAAAGCCGTAAAAAGATGTTCGGTAAAATCATCATCTTTCGTGGTTACCCCCCTTGAGCCTACTCCCCCACGTCCTTGTGTACGATATTCCGATAAAGGTGTTCTTTTAATATAACCATGATGTGAAATCGTGATCAACATCTCTTCGTTGGGGATCATATCCTCAACTGTAAAGTCATCTGCGCTATGCTCTACTATTGTTCTTCGGTCATCACCATACCGGTCCTTAAGCTCTATGAGTTCATCCTTTATGATTTGCATCCTTAAACTTTCATTGGCCAGGATTTCCATAAGTTGTTCGATTAACTTTTTAAGTTCTTCGAACTCTTTAACGATTTTTTCCCTTTCAAGGCCCGTAAGCCTTTGTAAACGCATTTCTAATATGGCTTTTGCCTGGATGTCTGTAAGGGAAAAGCTTTCCATCAGCCCTGATTTTGCAATTTCAGGATCCCTTGAATTCCTTATTAATGTTATAACCTCATCAAGATGGTCGAGGGCAATTAACAAACCTTCGAGAATATGTGCCCTTTTTTCGGCTTCCCTAAGATCGTATTGTGTCCTCCTTATTACAACTTCATGACGATGTTCCACATAACTGTGGATGATGTCTTTTATATTCAGGGTTTGTGGCCGGCCTTTAACAAGAGCTACATTATTTACTCCAAAAGAAGATTGAAGCTGGGTATATTTATAAAGGTTGTTTAATACTATATTGGGAACTGCATCCCTTTTCAGGTCATAAACAATCCTTAGGCCATCCCGGTCAGATTCATCACGAATATCAGAGATCCCTTCCAGTTTTTTTTCATTGACAAGGGCCGCTGTCTTTTCGATCATATTGGCCTTGTTTACCATGTAGGGAATCTCCGTGACTATGATTTGTTCTTTACCGGTTTTGGAGGTTTCAAACCTAGCTTTGGCACGCATTACAACCCTTCCCCTTCCTGTTTCAAATGCTAGTCTTACCCCGCTGTACCCATAGATGATCCCTCCTGTTGGAAAATCAGGTGCAGTTATATGCTGCATGAGCTCAGCTATAGTTATATCACGGTTATCTATATATGCTGTAATACCATTCACAACTTCTGTTAAATTATGGGGTGGCATATTGGTGGCCATCCCTACTGCAATACCAGAAGTACCGTTCAATAATAGATTGGGCAAACGGCCCGGCATTACGATTGGTTCTTTTAAAGAATCATCGAAGTTTGACTGAAAATTTACTGTTTCTTTATTGATATCGGCAAGCAATTCTTCTGCTATACGCATTAGCCTTGCCTCTGTGTAACGCATAGCCGCTGGTGAATCCCCATCGATAGAGCCAAAGTTGCCCTGGCCATCCACTAGAGGATAACGGAGCGACCATGGTTGCGCCATCCGCACCATTGTATCATAAACTGAAGCATCGCCATGTGGGTGGTACTTACCCAAAACCTCCCCTACTATCCTTGCCGACTTTTTATAAGCTTTATTATAATTTACACCAAGCTCCAGCATCCCAAACAAAACCCTTCTGTGCACGGGTTTTAATCCATCACGTACATCTGGAAGTGCCCTTGAAATAATGACCGACATTGAATAATCAATGTAGGCCCCTCTCATTTCGTCTTCAATATTTATGGGGATGATGTTCTCTTTTTCTCCGTTAGCCATATTTTTGTACTAATCATATAAATTGAAGAGCATTATGAATTCAATGAAATAAAAAATTTGCCCTTAATGAATATATTTTAACATGTTATAAATGAAATGGCAATTTACATATAAAATTGTAATTTATATTTATCCTGTAATTATTCATTGTATATTTTTTAAAGAATATGTAAAGGTGAATTTTTTATTCAATGGGGATGTAACCATAGACAATCAAGAATATTTGCTGTAAATAAAAAAAGGATAAGAATTATGCAATGTTCGCAAATCCTTATCCTTATTTAATTTATTATCTTATTATCACAAATCCCAGAATCTTTATGGGTTGTTCTGATTGCTATCTTCCTCGACCATTTTCATGAATTCACCCAGTTCATTGTCAGAATAAGTACCATAACCATCTACTATCATACCTTTAAGGCCATTAGAAGTTTCAATTAAATACAAAATAGACATATCACCTGGATCGGATGTGCCTTCGAAGCGATAATGTTTTAGGATTTTTAAATCTTCTGGTTTAAAAATTTTTCCGCTTTCAGATGCTTTTAAGCCATCTTCTACCATTACAAATTGCTCTGTATAACCTTCTTTCACAAGGTCATTGGTTTTTTTTGCAAGTGGAGTCATATAATGATGCATCTCTGAATCTTTTTCCGGTTGTATTTTCATAGCGCTGTTAGTTATTAAAAATGCTTAAATCAATTTAAAAAATTACCTATGTTCTTAAA
>JALZND010000001.1:10418-40863 GCA_030857845.1 Bacteroidota bacterium
GGTTAATGATTAATAAGGGATATTGTTTAAATTAATTGGTTTTGCATTATGCTATAATTTTTTATTTATGGAAAAATTATATTTTTTAAGAATTATTAAAATAGATTTGTATTTGACTTAAAACTCTGGGAGATACCCTAAAATCAAAATTTTAAGAACCAATTGGTCAAATTTTGGTTATTTTTAAAACTTAAAATCTAAACAACATATGAAGACAGCAGAAATCCATACAGATAAAGGGAAGATGAAGGTGGAATTTTATGATAAAGATGCCCCAAATACAGTTGATAATTTTATGAACCTTGCAAAAAAAGGATTTTACAATGGTTTGAAATTCCATAGGGTTATCCCAAATTTTGTAGTACAGGGAGGCTGCCCACAAGGTACGGGTTCCGGAGGCCCTGGATATACTATAAAATGTGAGCTTCAAGGTGAAAATCAATATCATGAGAAAGGTGTTTTGTCTATGGCACATGCAGGCAGGGATACGGGTGGATCTCAATTCTTTATATGCCATAGTAGGGAAAACACAAAGCACCTTGACAGGAACCATACTGCTTTTGGTAAAGTTGTTGAAGGCCTGGAAGTTGTTGATAAAATAACTCAAGGGACTATAATTGATAAGATTGTAGTTAATGAAGGTTAAAAGTATTTCCTCAAAAAATTAATCCGTCCTAAGGCATCGCCCTTATGACGGATTAATTTTCCATTTTTTAAAAAGATTTAATTTAAATTTTTCCTAATAAGCAATGTGGGCAACTTTAAGTTAATGGATAAATAATTTTAAAATAAAACTTATAGTTAAGATGCCAGCCTTTTCATTTTCCCAAAATAAACTGCACTTCCAGTACCTGTAAGCCCTCCCAAAAAATGTGATTCCCATGAGATTCCGGGTTGGTTGGGTAAGACCCCATAAAACAATCCGCCATAAAAAAACAAGATAACAATAGAAACAAATAAAGACTTGAAATCCCTTTTGAACATACCAAAAAATATCAGGAAAAAAGCAATACCGTATACCACCCCACTGGCCCCAATGTGGTATGTAGGCCTTGCCAATAGCCACACGAGAAGTCCCGTATATATATAACAATGAAAAAAAACCTTTGTAGCAATACGGGCATAGAACACAAAAAGGGTTGTTCCCAAAAACAGTAATGGGAAAGTATTTGAAATAATATGCAACAAGTTGCCATGTATCCAAGGTGCAGTTATTACACCCACCAGCCCAAATGGGTCCCTGGGAAATATACCAAATGCTGCGAAACTATATCCATAACTTTCCTGAACTACAAATAAGCACCACATTATAAATACTAACCTTGCTGGTATGGCAACACTGCTGGTAAAAAACGAAGTTCTTTCTCCCATATAAATTTTAAAAAAACTACAATATTTAGCAACTAAAGCAGCATATGAAGTATTACTATTATCCCTACCCAATTATAATAATGCTGATAGAAATTGGAACTAATGCTCAAACAAGTAAATAAAATAAATATTATTGAGTAGCTTTAAATAATTATTCCTTTTAATCTTAATTGGCCCATTTTAAGATTATTTTATTAACATTATGATTATTTGCTTGTTTTGAGGTAAAGAATATTTTAGTGATAATAAATTGTATCCTTGGACTTTAGCACAGCCCAGAAATTTAACTATTAGCTGAATTGGATACTTATTTCTTTTTAAAACAAAATTTAATTAATTTCGCTTGGAATTTAAGCAAGCCGTATTTTTCACCAATAATAAAAACTTTTAGAACATGGCAGATAAAAATGCAGAGTTACATGTAAACGGGAAAACCTATGAATTACCTTTATTGGAAGGTTCCGAACAGGAAGTGGCAATGGATATCAGTACTTTAAGGGGAAAATCAGGGGTAATTACTTTAGATCCGGGATTTAAAAACACTGGTTCAACAAAAAGTGCCATAACATTTTTGGATGGGGAAAAAGGCATATTAAGGTATAGGGGGTATTCTATTGAAGAGCTTGCCGATAAATCAAGTTTTTTAGAGGTGTCATACTTATTAATATATGGTGAATTGCCCACTCCCGAGGAATATGAAAAATTTCAAAAAGATATAACGCTTCATACCCTTGTTCATGAAGATATAAAAAACATATTGGATGGTTTCCCTTCCAATGCACACCCAATGGGCGTATTATCTTCCTTGGTATGCTCCATGACTGCATTTTACCCAAAATCTTTAGATCCTACAAATTCTACTGATGAAGTAAATATGAGCATCGTAAGACTGCTTGCAAAGATGCCTACACTTGCAGCATGGGCTTATAAAAATGAGGTCGGCCACCCGGTTAATTACCCGGACAATTCTTTAAATTATTGTTCCAATTTTTTAAAGATGATGTTTGCCTTGCCTGCCGAAAAATATGAAGTAGACCCAGTAATAGCATCGGCACTTGACAAACTATTAATCCTTCATGCAGACCATGAACAAAATTGTTCCACTTCTACAGTAAGGATTGTAGGTTCATCACAAGCAAGTTTGTTTTCTTCTGTTTCTGCAGGTATAAATGCTTTGTGGGGGCCTTTGCACGGTGGCGCTAACCAAGCAGTGATTGAAATGCTGGAACAAATAAAAGCTGATGGCGGCAGTACAGAGAAATATTTAAATAAAGCAAAAGATAAAGATGATCCATTCAGGCTGATGGGCTTTGGTCATAGGGTCTACAAAAACTTTGACCCAAGGGCTAAAATTATTAAAGAAGCCGCAGACAGTGTACTTAACAAATTAGGTGTTCACGATCCAATTTTGGATATTGCGAAAGGTTTGGAAGAAGCCGCTTTAAAAGACGATTATTTTGTTGAAAGGAAACTTTACCCTAACGTTGATTTTTACTCCGGTATCATCTACAGGGCCATGGGGATTCCTACAGACATGTTTACAGTTATGTTTGCCTTAGGAAGATTGCCCGGCTGGATTGCTCAATGGAAAGAGATGAGGGAGAACAACGAACCAATAGGCCGACCGCGCCAAGTATATATAGGGCATAATTTAAGGCCTTATGTATCACCTGATAAAAGAAAAAAATAAATTTTAATAATTCCGGCCGGTGAAATTCCGGCTGTTAATTTTTTAACCAGTTTAAAAATTAATCTGGTATCAATATTCGAAATGAGTGTTTTGTTTTTAACATATCATTTAGCGCCTTAACTTTAGTGAAAGGTTCATTTAAAGTTATTTTACTTAAGGTTTTTAATCAATAATAAGCTTTAAGAAGTAGTATATCAACTTTTTAACAATTAATGGAAAATTTACAATTTCACCAATTATCCCTTTCAGACGATTTATTAAAAGCCATAGATGAAATGGGATATGTAGAGGCCTCTCCTATTCAGTCACAGGCAATACCCTATCTGCTCGAAGGAAGGGATGTAATTGGACAGGCACAAACAGGTACTGGAAAAACAGCTGCCTTTAGTATTCCTTTACTGGAAAAAATCGACCCTGCAATACGTGCCCCGCAGGCCCTTGTTCTTTGCCCAACACGTGAGCTGGCCTTGCAAGTTTCGGGTGAAATTAAAAAACTGGGGAAACATAAAAGAGGCATCAATAGCCTTGCTATTTATGGAGGAGATCCTATTGACAGGCAAATTAGTGCCCTTAAAAGAGGGGTTCATATTATAGTGGGCACACCGGGCCGGGTCATTGACCACTTAAAGAGAAGGACGCTGGACTTTAGTAATGTAAGCACAATTGTCCTTGATGAAGCAGATGAAATGTTGGACATGGGATTTCGGGAAGATATAGAAATTATTCTGGAAACAATGCCTGCTGAGCGCCAAACGGTTCTTTTTTCTGCCACAATGGCAAAACCAATCATGGCACTTACAAAAAAATACCAGAACAATCCTATGATTGTGAAGGTGGTAAAAAATGAGCTTACTGTTGCAAGTATCGAACAATATTATTTTGAGGTTAAAAGCAACCTTAAAACCATAGTAATGACCCGGTTGATTGACCAATATAACCTTCAACTGATGCTCGTATTCTGCAATACAAAAAAGAAGGTTGATGAAGTAGTAGAAGAGCTACAAGGGCAGGCATACCGTGCAGAAGGCTTGCATGGCGACATGAACCAGGCCCAAAGGAACAGGGTTATGGGTAAATTCAGGACTGGACTTGTGAATATCCTTGTTGCTACAGATGTTGCAGCAAGGGGCATCGATGTAAATGATGTTGATGCAGTATTTAATTTTGACCTTCCATTGGATCCAGAATATTATGTTCACAGGATTGGCCGTACAGGAAGGGCTGGAAAATCAGGGAAATCATTTACTTTTATCTCATCAAGGGAAAGGTCCAAGCTTAGGGAAGTTGAAAAATTTACCAAAGTAAATATTATAAGAAGAGAAGTTCCTTCGTCAGATGAACTGAATGCTATCAAAAGGGATAAGTTTACTGAAAAAATAAAAGAGACGATACTCGGCGGAGATTTAGATACCTATGATGAGTTAATAGAAAACCTTACCTCCCTTGGTTTCAGCAAAAAAGAAATTATAGCCTCTTTGATTAAAATGCACCTTGGAGAATCAGAAAAAGCCATGGAAAATATCGACTTCAACGATGCAAAAGATTCGCGTGGAGATAAATTTGGCCGGTCAGACAGAGGTGACCGTGGCAATCGTGGAGGTGACAGGGACAGCAGAGACCGTAGTGGCGGTGATAGGCCAAGGGAAAGGGACCGTAACGTAGTTGTAGACCGCGGAAAAATGGCCAGGTTATTTATAAACTTAGGTAAAAAATCTAAAATAAGCCCAGGAGATATTGTAGGAGCAATTGCTGGCGAAACTGGCATATCAGGAGACCTTATAGGAAGCATTGAAATATATGATAAATTTTCATTTGTGGAGATCCCCAAAAAAGATGTGGAAAAAGTCTTAGATGTGATGAACAGGAGCCAAATAAAAGGAAAACCAGTCAACATAGAAGTAGCAAAAGCAAAGCAGTATTAATTAGGTTATAATAGGTTATAGGAAATGGGTTTTAGGTTATAGGTTCAATTTGCTTTATTGGTAGAACTTTTAACATAAATGATTGTAGCCGGGAATAGTTTCTACTATTTCCGGTTATTTTACTTAAGTGCGGGTTGTATGCTTTTTCAAAAGAAAAGACTGGCAAACAATATAAGATACTATTTACCTATATATACATTTTCCTTACCAATAACCCATTACCTATTACCAATAACCTATAACCCATTACCTAAAAAATAACCCATTACCTAAAATGCTTTTTTACCAACCTCAGGCTAGCTCAGGCACAGATTTTCTGGATGAAGAAGAATCCAGGCATGCTGTTAAAGTATTAAGGTTGAAAGAACTAGACCCCATCAGGGTCATCGATGGTAAGGGGGTTTTTTATGATGCCCAAATCACAGAGGCAAGCCCTAAAAAATGTAGGTTTATAATACTGGACTCGCATACTGAAAATCCTGATAAAAAACATTATATCCACCTGGCAATAGCACCAACAAAGAATCCAGACCGGATGGAATGGTTTACTGAAAAATCTGTTGAGTTTGGCGTTGATGAAATCACTTTTTTAATTTGTGAACATTCGGAACGGAAACAGTTCAATATCGGAAGGATTGAAAAAAAAGCCATAAGTGCAATGAAACAGTCACTTAAAGCTACATTGCCACTAATTAACCCACCCATACTTTTTTCCAAATTCATGGAAGAATATCTTGTAAAAATAAATAGGTTTATTGCTTACGTTGACCAGGATATTCCTCAACATTTACAATTTTCAGCAAAACCACATGAGGCATATTGTGTGCTGATTGGCCCGGAAGGTGATTTTTCATCCCATGAAATAGCCCTAGCTTCCACAAAAGGGTTTACTCCAGTGAGTTTAGGAAGAAGTAGGTTACGCACAGAAACTGCCGGTATAGGCAGCTGCCACATTCTAAATCTCATTAATAACTTCTAAAATCATACATAATATATTGATTTTCGATATTATTTGTTTTATTTAAGCCATTATTTCTTTCTGAATTATAGTTGATTTTCCTTAAAACCTTACTCAATTTTTCTTAATCACGCTTCCCTATGATTTATTATTCAGATAAAATATTGTTGAACAAGTTTCAGGATTAATAAAAATATGGCATTGAATTATATTTGGGTAGGTTTTTTTTTGATAGCCTTTGTTGTAGCAATTGTAAAAGCTGTATTTTTTGGGGATATAGAAGTTTTTGCACGTATCTATAACTCTACTTACGAAACTTCTAAAACAGGTTTTGAGATATCTCTTGGCCTGACTGCTGTAATGACTTTATGGTTGGGTTTAATGAAAATAGGTGAAAAAGGTGGACTTGTAAATATATTAAGTCGATTTGTAGGTCCTTTCTTTAGTAGGTTATTTCCTGAAATCCCAAAAAATCATCCTGCAATAGCACCAATGATCATGAATATTTCTGCAAACATGCTGGGACTAGACAATGCTGCTACTCCTTTAGGACTTAAAGCCATGCATGAAATGCAGGAATTAAACCCCAATAAAGATACAGCATCCAATGCTCAGATTTTATTCCTGGTGTTAAATACCTCAGGCCTCACCGTAATTCCTATTTCTATTATGGTGTACAGGGCACAGTTAGGGGCAGCCGACCCTTCGGATGTATTTATACCTATATTATTGGCAACTTATTTTTCGACCCTGGCAGGCTTGATTTCAGTAGCAATATATCAGAAGTTAAACCTTTTTGATAGAGTAATATTAAGTTATTTAGGGGCACTTACTTTGTTTATAGTTTCTGTGATTTGGTATTTTTCAACCTTAACACAAGAGCAGATACGTGTTATATCATCGGCATCCAGCAACTTCTTTATCTTTTCAATTATCATAATATTCATACTTTTAGCCTTGAGGAAAAAAGAAAATGTTTATGAAGCTTTTATTGAAGGTGGAAAGGAAGGGTTTTTGGTTGCCATTAAAATTATACCTTATCTCATTGCCATATTAGTTGCTATTGGAGTATTCCGTGCATGTGGGGCTTTAGATCTTATTATACAAGGTGTGAGCTATTTGGTTTCTATTGCTGGTTTAGATACTCAATTTATACCTGCACTTCCTACTGCCTTTATGAAACCCCTAAGTGGCAGTGGTGCAAGAGGCATGATGATAGACACCATGACACAATATGGTGTGGATTCTTTTGCTGGAAGATTAGCCAGCGTGTTACAGGGATCTACCGAAACAACCTTTTATGTTCTAGCCGTATATTTTGGCGCAGTAAATATAAAAAATTCACGTTATGCCGTTACATGCGGTTTAATTGCCGATTTTGTTGGAATAATAGCAGCTATATTAATAGCATATTTATTTTTTGCTTAATATTTGATTAAAACAAAATATAAAACCTGTACCCATTTATTCAAATTGTTTAATTTATTATCAAAATTATTTATTGATTGTTCCTTTGTGTATTTAATTATTCAAAGAATTTTATATGTATAAATATTATAATTAATAATAAGTATAATCTATTTTAATTTTTAAAATTTACAGCAAATAATCTTTTTACTTTTAAAAAAATCAGGAACTTGGTAAGGTAATAAAACACTATTTTATTAATTTTTTGGTTCATTTTTTTTTAGTCTATTTACTGCTACATCTTATTATATTTATAATCTGCCTTTATTTATGAATCATATGACTGAAAATAAACCATCAATTCAAAAAACTATTTACGATAATGCAAAAAATCACTTTTTAGGCAACTTTCCGGATTCCCTCCCTATTGAACAGGCATATGTTCACATTGGGATGTTTCTTGGTTGGATGATTCAAAATGAATTGTATTCGGAGTATTTTGAAGATGAATCCGGATTACAGATTTATAGGTTTAAAAAGAAGGATGTAAGTTGTACCATACTTAGCGAAATATGGGACGGTTATCTAGGCTATGAACTGTTTAACAAAGAAGGTAATATGTTTGCCTATTATTATTATGGCGGTGGAATTTATAGGAAGGATTATGAAAATACGCTTGGTGGATCTTTGCCTTCTATATATCATGTAAAAGACAATTGGGAGAATTTTGAAAAAATGGCTGAGAAAATTTCCCAAAGATTTAAAGATTGGAAGGAGTTGATAAGTTAGTAAAAAACGAGGGACATCAATCCCCCCTTTTATTATTATCGGAATTTACTCCTCAATAATGCTAGTTTTGCCTGCATGTCGTCTTCTTCCTTCTTTGCATTTTCCTTTTGGCTGATTGGCTTAGCCTTCTGGAATTTTTTCTTGTCAGGTTTGTTTATTATTTGTGCGGGTTTTTCCTTTTTCACTTCTCTTTCCCTTTTAGCTGGCCTAATGGTTTTATCAGTGATATTTTCTGCAAATGGGTCTGCCTTCATCGACAAAGAAATCCTTTTCCTTTCTACATCAACTTCCAGAACTGTTACCGCTACTTTTTGCTGTACACTTACCACCTCAGCGGGACTTGAAACAAATTTATCTGAAATATGGCTTACATGTACCAATCCATCCTGATGCACTCCTATATCCACAAATGCACCAAAGTTGGTTATATTGGTAACTACTCCAGGCAGCTTCAATCCAGGTTTCAGGTCTTCTATATGATTTATGCCTTCCATAAAAGAAAATATCTCAAATGACTCCCGAGGATCTCTTCCTGGCTTAGCAAGCTCTTCCATAATATCTTGTAAGGTTGGCAAGCCTATGGTGTTGTCAACATACCTGTTCAGGTTTATGATTTTCCTGAGGTTGCCGTCATTTATGAGGTCCTTGACGGATTGACCCATATCTTTCGCCATTTGTTCTACTGTTGTATACCTTTCAGGATGTACTGCGCTGCTATCTAATGGGTTTTTTGCATCACGAATGCGCAAGAAACCTGCTGCTTGTTCGTATGCTTTATCACCAAGCCTGGGCACTTTCTGCAGGCTTTTTCTATCAGGAAAAGGTCCATGGTCATCCCGGTACTGAACTATATTGCGCGCAAGCTGAGGCCCTAATCCAGATACATAAGTCAGTATTTCAGTACTAGCAGTATTTACTTCCACTCCAACCGCATTTACGCAGCTTATAACAGTATCATCAAGGCTTTGCTTTAGCTGGGCTTGTTCAACATCATGTTGGTACTGCCCCACCCCTATTGATTTAGGATCGATTTTTACCAGCTCTGCAAGAGGGTCCATCAACCTTCTTCCAATTGAAACCGCGCCCCTTACTGTAATATCGTGGTTGGGAAATTCCTGGCGTGCAATATCTGAAGCCGAATAAATAGATGCGCCGCTTTCATTTACCATAACAATGGCTATAGATTTTGGGAGGTCAAGGCTATTTAAAAAGGTTTCTGTTTCCCTACCTGCTGTGCCATTTCCTACTGCAATAGCTTCTATTTCATACTTTTCACAAAGGTATTTTACCAAAGCACCTGATTCCCTGACCTTTTTTTGGGGTTCATTAGGGAAAATGGTCTCGTTATGCAGAAGTTTGCCTTGCTTGTCCAGGCAAACAAGCTTACATCCTGTACGAAAGCCAGGGTCTATGGCCATGACATTTTTTTCGCCCAAAGGAGAAGAAAGCAAAAGCTGCCTTAGATTTTCGGAAAATACCTTAATGGCTTCTTCATCAGCCTTCTTCTTGGTAGCAAGCCTGATTTCAGTTTCCATAGAAGGTTTTAATAACCTTTTGTAAGAGTCCTTTACGGATAGGGAAACCTGTACTGCTGCTTCTGAATTATTTTTAACAAAAAGACGCTCTAATAAACTTATAGCTTCATCTTCAGGTGGAAATGTATCTAAAGTAAGGAACATTTCTTTTTCACCCCGCCTCATTGCCAATATGCGGTGTGACGGTGCTTTGGATATTGGCTCTTCCCAATCAAAATAATCTTTGTATTTTTGGCCATCTTCTTCTTTTCCGGAGATTACTTTTGATTTAAAAACACCTTTTTTATAGAATAGCTCACGCACCCGCGACCTTGATTCCTGGTTTTCATTGACCCATTCTGCTATGATATCACGAGCACCTTGCAAAGCCTCTTCTTCGTTGGCCACCTCTTTCCCTGCATCTACATAAAGGGCGGCTTCTTTGTTGATATTTCCTGATGGTTGATCAAAAATAAATTTTGCCAGGTTTTCAAGCCCTTTTTCACGTGCTACTGTAGCTTTTGTCCTTCTTTTAGGTTTAAATGGCAAATAAATATCCTCCAGTATGGTCATTGATTCAGCTTCTTGTACTTGCTTTTCCAACTCAGGGCTTAGTTTTTGCTGATCTTTTAACGACTTTAGGATTGCTTCTTTACGTTTGTCCAAATCCCTGAGTTGGGTGATTCTATCTCTTATAGAAGCAATAGCTACCTCATCAAGACTACCGGTCATTTCCTTGCGATACCTGGAAATAAATGGGACAGTACCACCTTCATCCAATAAGGAAACAGTTGCTGCTACTTGTTTTTCCTGGATGGAAAGCTCCTGGGCGATTTTTTGAAAATGCAATACCATTATTTTTTTTATTGATTATCTGGAGGTAAAAATAACTAATTGAAAACAAATTGGGCCATTTTTGTTCTATGATATTTCTTTTATAATTCAATTAAAAAATTGACAAGGATTGTTAAAAAAATTGACAAAATGAATGATACAAGTTGGAAGTATTTATTTAGAACTTTATTTTATATAGCTTAGGATCTTGTTTTTTGGTTTTTTCACTGCTGATTAAAATTGTGCCCTCATCTTCAAACACAATTCCCTCTATTTGACCAATTGGATCATAGGGACCCAGGGTGATCATTTTATTTTTTCCTGAAAAAAAATTATCGCCTTTAAAATTTACCATTGTATATATAAAGCTATCAGCATCTTTATTGTATCCTGTTAAAACAATCCTGTTGTTGGAAGGTGAAATTGCTGCTCCTGTTATCCTGCCCTCTATATCTATGTCAGCAATCAATTCAGCCTTATAATTTCCTGCTTGTGAAGGAATTTTGTAGAGATTGCATTTGATTCCACCTCTATTTTTAGAAAATAAATAAAGGTTGCCTTTGTAAAATATCAATCCTTCACTATCTAAATTGTGCTTTTTTGAAGCCTCAAAGTTTACCTGGCCAGGATAATGAAATCCAATAACCGCATCAGGTTTAATGTCAACAGCCCCTTGTTTTAATGCTTCTATTTTTACCCTATAGATTTTGAGGTCTTCCCTGTTTCCATCATTGTTTCCGATATCCCCAATAAAGATATGTTCATTGCTTTGTGCAAGATCCTCCCAATCAATGTTTTTGGAATTATTTATGGTAAATCTGTTCTTGATTTTGCCAGAGGTTATGTCTATTGCATACAGGACATTTTTATTTCCAGCATCGTTGTGTGTTATCAATATATCATTATGGAGGGCAAGGCCAGAGGTTTCTTTAACTTCTTCGGGCAATACATTCAGCACCTTAAGGTCAGGTGATTTGGTTTGCCCCTTACATGAGAGTTGTAAACTCAGCATGAGCATGGTTAAGAAAGAAAATATTTTTTTATTGCTTAATGTAAATGCCATGCTTTTTCAATATGCCTGATGCTTATTCCTCGTCAAAAAATACATTTACCTGGGCGACGCCTTTGATTTGCTTTAGTTCATTTACGAATTGTTCATTTTTTCGTTCGTACCTAAGGTTGATATAGTAAGAGGTTTCAACAGTTTCTTTGGTTTCTTCCCCTATAGATTTAATATTTATAAGTTTAAAACTAGAACAATATTTCTTTAAGATCCCAATAAATGCATTGTCCGGAGTACTAATGGTATGATGTGTGATTTGCAATAAAAAGTCTTTTTTCTTGGGGTTTGCAAAATTGTACTTAGTGGTGATAAAAAAGGCAAGGCCAATAAGTAAAGTACCTGTTATTGTAATTGCATAGATCCCCACACCGGCTGCAAGGCCAATGCCCAGAGCAAAGAATATAAACATGATGTCCTGGGGGTCTTTTACGGCTGTCCTGAAACGAATGATGGACATAGCGCCTACCAAACCAAATGCACGGGCCAGGTTATTGCCAATAACCATAATAACCAAAGCGGTAATCATGCTGAGCATAATAATGGAATTGACGAAAGTACCAGAATAGCTGATGCCTTTGTAGGTGATCCGATATAAAAGAGCAATAAAAATACCGCAAATAAATGCAACAATCAAATTTGCTGCTGCTTCCCTGGCTGAAAGGGAGAATGTAAAAATATCCTGAAATTCTGGTCGCATTAATTTATTTTAAAGCCGAATTACGCAATCGTATCAATGAAAAACAAATTGTTGCCCATCCATGCCTGTGGTGTATTTGGATAAAGCAGCATGTTTGAGTTTAAATTCTTCTACTAAAGACCTGGCCCATCGGGGCATAACGGGGGTGAAGTATTTGATTTCGAGAATAAAAAATTTTTCCCATAGGTACACCAATCCTTCTTCATTGTAAAGGTCATTAATTTTAGGCTGAATAGAAGCTCTTACATTCTTATCAAGTGTCAGCCTTACCCCCGGATCAAATTTTCCATGATAAGGCTCCCTTTCATAAACCACCAGGTTGGTTGGTTTTTGCGAATATCTTTTTAGGTTATAAAAAAATCTCTCTGCATCTTCAATTGCCGCCGGAGAGTTGTATTCTTTTGGAACATATTTTTCAATATCACTAGTTTCCAATAAATCCTGAAGCGAATCGAAAGGTACAAGCGCCCTATTTTTAGTGATGTTATTTTCAAGTTTCCTTTTTATCTCAAGAAAAACTTTGCAGCCTGGTTCATAATTGTTGTACCCCCTGATCCTTAGTTTCTTTCTCATTTTATATCCTTCAACCTTTTCATAATAAGAATTGAAGACGGGGGAATCAAAATATATACTCCTAACCGTATATTCAGGAAAGGCTCCTTTCTCAGATTTTGCCATAACATCTGGCAGCAGGAAGGGTTGCATCCTGTTTCTGAATTCATTCAATTGATTGTTGGGAACAAGATATTTACGTTCAAACCTTAAGTCCATCTTTAAAATGTAATATCAAAAATCCGCTTAAGGTATTCCATAAGGCTCAGCTCTCCACAATGCATGGATACTTCAGCAAAGCTTCCAGGCATTAAGTCTATATGGTTATCTATAATAATAGTGGCAAAAATTGCCTGCTTATAATCAATTACCTGGACTACATTATCAATGTTTAGAATTTTTCCTTTATATTGTTTCGAGCTTTTACCGATATATACTTCCTGTCCCTTTTTTACATATGGAAGTTCTTTTAAATCAAATGGTACTAAAATTACCAAGGAGGAAGTATCGGCTACATTGATAACTGTTTCAGTATTATCCAGGGCCCTATTTGATACGACCATTCCTGAAACCGGTGAGGTTACGGTGAAAAAAGTAAACCTTCCTTTCACCTGGTTTATTTGTTTTTCTAGGGCTTGCATTTTTGCTTTGATCAAGGCAGCCATTTCAGGTTTGTCTCCTGTGGAAACTGAGTTGTACAATGCTTCAGCAATATCTATTTGGATTTCTTTTAATTTAAGGTCATTTAAAGCAAGCTCATACTCCTGATCTGAAATAACAGATTCTTTATATAAAGTTTCTGCCCTAGCTGTTAATTTTTTCTGGGTCAATAAATCTTGTTTAACAAATTCAAGTTTTGTTTTTGCTTGTTGTATGTCTTCTGGTTTCTGGCCGGTAGTATAAAATTTATATTCTGCATTTAGTACTTCAAAATCGCCAAGAAGTTGAATTAAATTCCTTTCTTGTTCATTTGAATATATCATGCCAACGGTATCGCCAGTTGTTATTGATTTTGCTGACAGAATGTTATTATTAATTTTGAATTCCACAACATCTCCGCGCACGAATTCTGTAACCCCAAAAGATTGTACAGATCCTTTGATATTGTCTTTATGTGAGGAAATCAGGTTGCCTTCTATTGACCTTATCAAAGACCATTCATGGGCTGGTAAGATCAAACCCTTTGACTCAACAAAATAATTTATGGGGAAAGGGAAAAAGTATATGATTGCACAAGAAATAAGAACAATTCCTGCTATATATAAATTTATATTCTTTTTCCTCATTTAAAATACTTTCACTCAAATTTAGGGTAACTAAAAAATTAAGACCGCAAATATAATTATTATAATAACAATTTATTAACAATATCTTAATATGTATAACAACGGTTTTTTGGCTCTAAATGATTTATAGTGTGTGATATTACTTGCGCCCGCGAAATTTTTTTTTGAAAGATCGAGATTTGATTGAGAGTTTAAGAGTGAATTTGATGTGGGTGTCTTTACAATACCAGTTTCCCCATAAGCCGCATTTTTACCTTTGGGTCAGAAGGGGATGCGCAGGTAAAAAACAGTGATGTTGGGGAAACGACGCCTGCGTGCCGTGCCCGTCTGCGCCTTTAGTGCGAAGGTTGGAACTGATGGGGGGATTGGTTCTTTTCAAGCCCGCTAACACAATTCGAGGAAGCAAATAGCGCAACCATGTTTTTGGGTACAGAATAGTTTGAAAATAAAATAGATTTACCCACTATGATTCACAAAGAATCGGTTTTTTTATTGGTTTCGCTGACGGTTTGACAAGAAAAAATGCCGGATTATTAAGATGGCTTGTAAAAAAGGTTTATCACATGCTAAAAAAAGCCCGTATTAAACCTTCTTTTACTTACTTCAACATCCTGGGTTTATTAATTTATCACATTCCCATTCACGTCAATATATACAATTTCACCATATTTCAAGTTTTTGATTCCTTCTTCAATTTTTTTACGGTCACCTACCACCACCCATGTCAGGTTTTTTGGTTTCACCACCTCTTTAGAACTTTCTAATATATTAGCGAGCTTTAAGTCCTTAATGGTATTAGAATAGTTTTGGTAGTAGTCGTCACTTAACCCGTACTGAACCATATTACTTATAGAATTGCCTACAGCGCCCATTGTTTCCCAGCTACCAGGCAATTGCAATACCCTGTTTGTTTGTGCTTTCAAAAATTCTTCTTCTGTCGCTGGTCTTGAAGTTACAAATTCATTCAATTCCTTAGACATCTCCATCATTGACTCAGTAGTCTTATCTGCTTGAACAGGTGCATATGCAATGAAAGGTCTTTGGCCCCTGGCACTCACCAAAAAGGTAAAAGCTCCATAAGCCCAATGTTTGTCTTCCCGAAGGTTCATATTGATCCTTGAAGTAAATTCACCGCCCAATATATTGTTCATTGTTTCTATAGCCACTGCGGCAGGATTATTATAAGGCGGGGCTACATGGCCTGCAAAAATTATTGATTGGATAGAGCCAGGCCTGTCCATAATATATACTATTGGTTTTTCCGGGAGTGACACTTCTTTTACATTTTTTTGAGGCACCTCTCCTTTCTTCCAATTTTTAAACAAATTTTCAAGCTTAGGCGTAATTTCTTTTAATGTGATGTCGCCAATAACAACGATAGTAGCATTGTTGGGCTTCATCCATGTCTCATGAAACTTTACAAGGTCTGCTCGTGATATTTCTTTAACTGTGGTTTCAAACCCTGATCCTGACAACGGATTTCCATAAGCATGCCCTTCGCCATACATAAATTTAGGGAAAACCCGTAAAGCCATTGGTACAGGGCTTGCTTTTTCCTGTTGGATCCTTACCAATTGTTCTTCTTTTAGCCGCTTGAAATCTTCATCCGGAAAAGAAGGGTTTAAAACAACATCGGCAAAAATGTTCAGGGAGGCATCCAGGTTTGTTTTTAGGGCAGACATAAATACATTGGAAAAATCCAATGTTGACCCTGAATATAGGGAAGCCCCTAAAAGGGCCAGCTCTTCATTAATTTTTAGTGAACTGCGGGTCTTTGTGCCTTCATCAATCATATTCATGGCGAGGCTTGCAGTACCTGGCTTTGAAAATTGGTCGGAAGAATAACCTGCATCAACCATAAGGTTAAAATTCACTACTGGGACAGTTTTTCTTTCTGCAAGTATTATTTTGATACCATTTGATAATGTAGCCCTTTGCAAATCAGGAAACTTTACCTCTGGGGCTTCGCCTGCCACAGGTAAAGCGCTCCTGTCAGCATCTTCGGTTGCGGAAGTGAATTCCGGAAATGGTTGCACTTCCAGGATGTATACTCCATCAGATAGCCACTCTTTAGCTGTGGATTGTAGGCTTTGTAAACTTGCCTCATCTATATTTTTCAAGGTTTTTTTGTAAAAGTCCGGGCTGCCGCCATATACCTGGTTCATGGCCAGAATATCAGACTTTCCGCCGAATCCGCCTATCCTTTCAAGGCCCCTGATAAAATTTGCAAAATATTGTGTTTTGATCCTTTGCAGTTCTGTTGCTGTGGGTCCTTCTTTCAGGAATTTTGCAAGCTCTTCGTCAATTGCTTTTTCTATAATAGCGATGTCTACACCAGGTTTTGCTGTTGCTTCAATTGTAAACTGGCTTGCGATTTCCCTAGCATCCACATAAGCTGAAACACTGGTGGCAATTTGGTCCTGGTAAACCAATCTTTTGTAAAGGCGTGAATTTTTCCCTGCTGCAAGTACATCGCTTACAAGATCAAGATTATCAAGTGCTTTGCTTCCTCTTTGGGGCACATTCCAGGATTTGTATAGCCTTGCTTGCGGTACCCTGTCCTGGGCAAATTGACGTTGTGTGCCCGTTCTTTTGGCAATCCAAACCTCGTGCTTTGAAACAGGAGGACCAGAAGGAATAGCGCCAAAATACTTTTTGGCTTTTTCTATTGCGGTTTTTGTGTCCACATTTCCAGCTATGGTCACTACAGCGTTTGCCGCCCCATAATATGTTTCGAACCATTCTTTCACATCATCTAAAGATGCTGCGTTCAAATCTTCCATAGAACCAATTACAGTCCATGAATATGGATGGTTTGCTGGCCAGGTACTTGTGGTCATTATCTCTTCTACAATACCATAAGGTTGGTTTTCGCCTTGCCTTTTTTCATTTTGGACTACCCCCCTTTGTTCATCTAGCTTTTCCTGGGTTATAACCCCCAGCAGATGCCCCATCCTGTCTGATTCCATCCACAAAGCAACATCTAAAGCTGTAGAAGGTACATTTTGGAAATAATTAGTCCTGTCTTCATTTGTGGTACCATTAAGGTCTGTGGCACCTATCCTATCCATAGCCTGAAAATAATCATCATCAAAATTTTCACTTCCATTGAACATCAAGTGCTCAAAAAGATGCGCAAATCCACTTTTTCCTTTTCTTTCATTTTTAGAGCCTACATGGTACCAAACATTTACGGCTACTATTGGAGCCTTTTTGTCTTCATGAACAATTACAGTCAATCCATTGTCCAATACTACTTTTTCATAAGGGATATCCAGTTCCTGTAAGTTAATTTTTTGGGAGAATCCATCAAAAACCAAAAAGGTCAATGATAAAACTAAAAGGTATATTTTGAGCTTTTTCATTAGATAATTTTTTTATAAAAGTACGGAATAAGGTTAATGTAAGTAATCTCGGTAATTGTACAAGCATCAATTACAGTAATGGTTATAAAGAAGTATAAAATGCTAAATTTAAAAGGAATATGGAATTCAAACTAAAAGAAATAAACCTGATTATTTTTATTAATGAGGCTATTTTTATTTAATGAAAGGAATTCGGTATTTATGGCAGCCTTATCCTACAAATTTTTCATCCACGTTTTCAGATAAGGCAATTTTGTTTAAGTGAACTGCAATATCATTGATTCTGGAAAAGAAACTATTTTTAAATGAGATTGAACTACAACCATAAGGAAATATCACCTTTTTATCAACCTGCTTTTCAATCGTACATCTTTAGAAATCACTTCTAAACTATATATTCCAGAATTGAGAATAGCGAAATCCTTAATTTCATAGTTGCCTTCCCCGTTTTTTTCTGTCACTTCTGTTCTTTCAAAAACCGTTCTACCTAAACTGTTAAAGCATCTAATTAAAATATGAGCATCCCCTTCAAGCCCTTTAAGCTCTAAATAGGTTGTTTCGCCACTTGTAGGATTTGGATACAGAAGCAAACTAGGTTTAAAAATATAAATATCCTCCACACTGGTAATAGGTTCATTTTGAGTTTGAGGAACAGTAACATTTACCTTAAGTTCAGCATCTGCATATTCAGGTGCAGTGGCCATAATGGTATGCGAATAAGAACCAGGCAAAAGTCCTTCTGTGTTTATAAATAGATTTATGTTTTTTGATTGATAATCTGTAAAGTCTGATACATCCCCACTATCAAGCCTAATCCAGTGCGGAAGATTTGCGGTATCTATTTTGTATACTGTAGCAAAAGATTGTGTCCAAAGCAAAGTTGATGTATCCATGTTTTTGTCTGGCTCGGAAATGATATCTATATCATTGGGCCAAAAACCTAAAATATCCCTATTGCCTAAAATATATCCTTTTACATATGCAGTACTATCAGGCTCCCGCCAGGTATTTCCACCATGTGAAACAAATAATTTATTATTTGTAAATTTGGCAACTGGTGCAAGCATTCTTTTCGGCAATTGATCCAATTCTTGCCAAATATCTTCAACAGGGTTATACAAGAGAATATTTTCAAAAATACTATTTTCGTCCTGGTTACGTCCTCCAACAATTATAATTTTACCATCTATTGTCAAGGTGCCAGGCTCAAAATGCGATCTGTTGGTAGGCAGCTCCTTCAATTCTTCCCAATCATCCATTACTGGGTCATATACATGTACGTATGGCAAGTCAGTCCAAACTTCATCATGTCCATACTGCCCTCCAATAACATATATTTTTCCTTTTAATGTGGTAACTCCAAAGTGATTTCGTGCTTTTGGAAATGGTGATGCATTTTGCCAGCCCTTTTCTATTTGGCCCAGATCTATAAAATAATGGGCATCATTATCAGTCATCCTATCCGGCATTAGCCCACCAATAGCATAAATTTTATTCCCCACACGTGCTGTGCCGTGTGAGGCCATTGGTTCTGGCAAATTAGGCCCAAATGCCCAAGTATTTGTAAGGGTATTGTATATTTGAACACTGTCTGTTGAGGTTCCCGGACTATTGCCCACAAATCCACCTATAATCCATATTTCTTCTTTTATTGTGATTGCCATAGTATGGGTAACAGGAATGGGCATTGAGGCAATTTCAGACCAGGGACCGTCTTCTGAACCTACTAAAATAGGGTCGAAAATTTCTGCTGAAGGAGTTATAACGAGATGCTCGTCTACCTCATCTGTAGGTGGAAAATAAGCGGTAAAACCAGAAAATACGTAAATTTTATCCCTGACCAGAACATTTGCACTTTCTATCCTTTTAAAATTAGAACTTTCAACTACATGCCAATCCTCGTCTGTGAAAATAATTTGCGCCTTGGCTAACTGGGCTTGCCAAAAAATTTGAGCTACAATAAATAAAACAAAAGAAATCTGTGATTTCATACAAAAATATAATATATTCAAATTATGTTCAATACTTTGTAAATAATGAAGAGGTGTTTATAACAAAAAGAAGAACAACATTAATCTCATTATACTCTTGAAATTGAAATTGGTTATTAAAATTATTTTAAATATGTTCAAATTTTAAATGGTAAGGCTAAAATAAAATGGTAGATTATAAATCGTTGATAACAAAGTACCACAAGGCCAAAGTAATAAAAGAAATAGGAATACCGATCCCGACCATCATGTTGGCAAGCTTCGGCTTCAAATTGTATGTGGCAGCAATAATAGAAGGCGTAATCATGGGCGCCATTGCTGCCTGTAACACACTCACTTGCAAGTTTATGCCTTGGGCTTTAAAAACAAAAGCATAAAGTAAGTAGATGATGGCAGGAGAAACTATCAGGGTATAAAAAAGTCCCATGGCCAAAAATCCCCAATGTTGGCTGTGGCGTTCTATTCTTAACTGTAAACCAATAGAAACTAAAGCCAACGGAGTAACGGTACTTCCTAAACGCTTCAAAACTTCTTTAAAAACATCATTGAATTGGACCTCGCTCAGGTTCATAGCCAATGCAATTAAAAAAGTTATAAAAGGAGGAAATAACATTATCTTCTTCAAGATATCCCACCCTGACGATTGACCTTTTGAAAAAATAATTGCAACGGCAATCCCAAATGTCGAAACAACCATAAATGAGCCGGGCTGGTCCACCAATATGGCGATTATTAAACCTTCATCCCCATAAAGTGCTTCAGTGACTGGATAACCTATAAAGGCAGTATTTCCTAAGCCCGACATTAAAATCATGCACCCAATTAGCTTTCGTGACCAGCCAAATATTTTTCCAATGGTCCAAAATAATATAGCAGAACCTATAAAACATATCCATGAAACCCCTACAGGCAAAAGCAATGCCTTATCAATTTTTATTTCGGGAATATAATACAAAGATAAGGCTGGTAAGGTAATGTATATGATAAACTGGTTTAATGTAAGATGTGCAGTTTGAGGAAAAATGTTAAATTTCCGCATCAGTACACCCACGATTAAACATAAAAAGAGCAAGATAAAACTACTCATGAAGGATATGAGGTTTATTCATCAAAGGTATATTCTGAAAATTTAAAGATTTAATTTTTCGAAAATAGGTTTCGGGACATCCGAAATTACGGTAAAAATTAAAGTATAATGCTTAGATTTAAAACTAAAATTTTAAAAAAAAGAGCATATGTGTGGCAGATATTCATTAACAGCCAAAGCAGAAACATTAGCACAAAGATTCAATATTCATTGTCATAAATTCACGAAAGTATTTTCTGATTATAATTGATTATACTATATTACTGTCAAAAAAAAGCTAACAAATGATTAACAGAAGAAAATTTTTACAAAATACTGGGGCCTTGGCCCTTGGAAGTTTCATTTTGCCTATGGCATGTGCCCAAAGATCTGGTGAATCAGGTGAAACATCCAACCGCATTGGTAAAGGTAATTTAGGCCCAATTGGCTTACAGCTATATTCTATCCGGGATGTCCTTGAACAGGATATAAATGGCAACCTGCAAAAGCTTGGAGGGATGGGCTACAAAGAGGTAGAATCATATCCAGGCGCAAAGGGGCATTATTATGGTTTATCACCTGAAGAATTTTCAAAAATGGTGAAGGGTGCAGGAATGGAGCTAATTAGCAGCCATGTGGGATCGGGCAACCCAAACGCTGAGTCAGTAGATTGGAGGCAGGCAAACCTTTCCCAAGGTTTTCAGGCCTTTGCGGACCAGGCAGCGAAAACCGGACAGCAATTTTTAACTTGCTCTTTTTTAAGTGATAGCTATAGACAAAATGAAGATGATTTAAAAAAGGCTGTAGATTTATTTGATAAATCAGGTCAAATTTGCAAAAATGCTGGAATGCAATTTGCATACCACAACCACGATTTTGAATTTGAAAAAATTGGTGACGTGGTGATCCTAGATTATTTGATTGAAAATACCGATCCTACACTGGTTAAATTTGAATTGGACATGTATTGGGTAGAGCGTGCCGGCCAAAGCATACAAGATTATCTAAGGAAGTACCCTAACCGATTTTCCCTGGGCCATGTTAAGGACATGAGCAAAGAAGATGGTAGTAAGAATGCAGTAATTGGGGAAGGAAGCATCAATTACAAGGAAGTTTTAGCTGTTGCAAAAGAAAACGGTATGAAACATTTTTTTGTGGAACAGGAAACATATACAATGTCTTCAATGGACAGCATGAAAAAAAGTATTGAATACCTCGCTGATTTAAAAGTTTAAGCCAAAAAATCCCACAGCGAATACCTGTGGGATTTTTTTTGATTATATTTTGTGGTTGGTTTTTATTGGAAAATACTATTAAAATGTTAAATTCATCAAAAATAAGCCTAATGGCAGTATTTCTCTGAAGGATCTGAAACAACACTATGATCTTAATACTGCATTTTTATAACAGTTGGGCAAGGCGGGCATGATTGTTAACTTTTTGCTTATCAATGCATCCTTTTTTGATCTATATCCATTTGGGCAATAATTTCAGCTTCAATTCTCAATAGCTCCTCCCAGCGTTCTGACACGATGTGTTTAGGCATATACTCTTCAGCCAGCTCTATAAAGTTTCGATAATGGCCAGCTTCGGAAACCATTAATTCATAATAAAATTGCTTAAGCTCTTTGTCTTCTATTTGCTGGTATAGCAGTTTGAACCTCTCACAACTTCGTGCTTCTATTAAAGCATTGATAAGCAGTTTGTCCATTAGCTGCCTTTCAAGCTTATTGCCTTTGCGCTCATGCTTGCTCAGGGCTATGACATAAAGGTCGGTTCTTTGTTTGCCAAGGGAATAGCCCCTTTTCTTCAACTGCTCCAATACCCTTTCGAAATGCGACCATTCTTCAGCAACTACGGGTGTCAACATTTCTACCAGCTTTTTCCTGTCTGAAAACTGTACAATCAAGGATATACATGATGAGGCAGCTTTTTGTTCGCAATAGGCATGGTCAACCAATATATCTTCGATATTTTTTTTAGCAATATCAATCCATCTTGGATCTGTTGGAAGTTTTAAACCTAGCATAAGAATGATGGAATTTATTATAAATTAAATATCAATCAAAAAACAACCAATTAATACCAAAGTCAAATACATCTCTTTGCCCAAAATAATAAGGCGTGGTAAAATACTCATCGGTAATGTTAAGGACCCTTGTTAAATTTGAATATTTAAGGAAAACCTGTGCCCTGCTAATTTTAAAATTTACAAAAACATCTGCTAAAGGAAAGGCAGGAATTAAAAAATCATCTTGTAGATAAAATTGCTGTATGGTGGGTTCATATGCATAAGCTTTGAACGCCGACCTAAAGTGAAGGTCCAATCCAGCTTGGATGGTAAGTTTATTGTCGTAATGGGTATTTCCGTAATAAATCTTTGTGTTTACAAAATATTCTGGGATCCTAAAAACATATGCTGCATCTCCAGATATGCCCGTATAGACAAAATGATTTTCAATGTAGAGGCTTTTAAAGAACCGGAAATTTAAGTCAATGCCAGGCGCAGAAATTATTGCTGCCCCAGAAGCTTGTTGTGGCTGTCTGTTGTTATCAAAGTATACCGGTTGGGCTATCCTGTGAAAGTTGATGTGTGGGCTCATTTTTAGGAATGGCAAATCTAAATGTGCAGCACCATAAAGATTGTCTGAAAGTGTGGGGTCAAAATCATTGCTCCAAATAAAATGATTCCCAGAATACCACTCATGGATAAAGGAAGGCTCGTGTTTTACCCTCTTTACATTTGCTTCCAGGTATTTAAATGTAAATCCACTTCCCAGCTTATAATTCCTTCCCAATAGATACTCACCATTTGCATAAAAGTGCAACATATCAGAAAAATCGTTCCGCAAATTAAAGCCTGCATAATTTTCGGCTGATCTATTAACTGGATGTTCGGGGGTATAATGTAGGTTGTTCTCATATAGCAGGTCCCTCCTTTTCAAATAAAAATTGTAAAATAAGGAATTGATATCGCCTTTAAAGCCCAGCTCATTTTTGTAAAACAAAAAATCAGAAGTTTCCCTTGTTTCAGTATCGCTGAAGTAATACCCACTACCCAGTATCCCAAGACTTTGAATTAGATTGTTTTCAATAAAATAAGTTACCCCAGTCAGGGGCACCTGGAATGACACTGCTTGCTTAGTCCTATCAATAGCATGATAAAGCTGAACAAGGTTAGAAAATTTATATTGCTGGTAAAGGTGCAAATTGACCCTTACCTCCCTCGAATCGGCCTTGGTAAACCATATGGGTGTCTCTTCCCTATTAAGGTCAGAAATATTGACAGATTTCGCTAGCTGAATGCCGCCAGACTCCGCTGGCTGAAGGCCACCTGATTCCGCTATCGAAATCCCCAATCTCGAAAAGTTAGCTAGCAACTGATATTTATTGTCTTTGGTAAAATATCTTGTATAGAATTGATAGGCAGTTGCGTCAGAATTTCTGTCACCACGGGTCGAAGAAATTCCAATTTGTTTATCAGCAGAAATATTTTGCAAGGAAGCTCCTATATTCCAATTGGGTTTTATGTTCCTACTATAATCTACATTTACAATAGAGCGGCCCATACCACCCACAACAAAATTCAATCTTGAAAAAGGTGATTTCGTATCATAATACTTTACCTGTTCCGGTGCAGTAAAATATAGATCGAAAGCATGAAAGCCGGAGGTTGAGCCAATATTATCAGGGGCAATATAATAAATAGGCCGCATCGGGGTGCCTATAATTCCAAGGTCCTGAAACTTTCTCTGCCTTCTATCAACAAAATTAAAATTATGGATGTTATGGATGGTGGTATCCAGGGAAAGCATTCCTGGTATATTGTATTTTATGTTATCTTCATACTGAAATAAAGTGGTTTTTGTACCATAAACGTTTCTTACCGAATCGTTCAGTATCTGGGCCTTCAAAGACCATGATAATATCAAAAAACAAAATACAACTACTAACCTCCTAAAAACCACTTTATATTTATTAATAATTTTTGCCTTTTAAATAATTTAAAATCAATCTTTCAAAATCTTGTTGTTGATGCACAAATTTCATTTCAATGGGCAAATAAAAAAATGGGAGATCATTTAATGGACCTACCTCAAATAAATCCTTAATTTTTACCACATCTTTTTCCGTTGTAAGCAGGCAATTATCATTGCCGGGAATTTCCTCAAATATATTTTTGATCTTTTCCAAATCTTTTAAAGTATAGCTATGGTGATCAGCAAACTTCACAACATGCCGTAAATTAAATGAATCCTTAGCGTATTGTTCAACATAATTTGATTTTCCTATGCCTGTAAATAAAAATACATTGCCAGAAAATATGTGTCCCTGATTTTTGAAGACAGGGACAGGCGGAAGATAAAATATGGTTGAAAAAAAAACCGGGGCTTTTTCTTTTAAATATTCCTGGCAACCCTTCCTTATTTCCAACTTTTTTTCTTCCGAAATATTTTCAGGGCATTTTGTTATAATCAATATATCTGCCCTTTTCGCGCCTTTCCTTGATTCCCTTAAGTTTCCCATGGGCAAAAGAAAGTCTTGATATAAAAGATTTTGATAATCGGATAACAGGATGTTTATTCCAGGAGAAACATAACGGTGCTGAAATACATCGTCCATTAAAATAACGTTTGTTTGCGGTACATTAAATAATATTTCCGGGATAGCCACTGCCCTATCTTCCCCTACGGAAACGGTAATTTCTTCTTTAAATTTCAAATAAAACTGCCTGGGTTCATCACCAATAATTTTACTTGTATGGGTATTGTCCCCTAATATAAAACCGCTACTTTTCCTGCCATATCCCCTGCTCAGCGTGGCAATTTTATAATCATTTTTTAGCAGCCTGATAAGATATTCAATTAATGGAGATTTTCCTGATCCTCCGGAAGACAAGTTTCCTACGCCTATAGTTTTTACCTCAAACTTAAATGATTTGGTGTATCCAATATCAAAGAGGTGGTTCCTGAAACTGGTAACTAAATAGTATAAAATGCTAAAAGGTAAAAGTAAATACCTCAATGACCGCATAATTTAATTTTTAAAGATATTGCTTAGCAAGAATATACTGTTGACAAAATGATAAATATTTATTTCCCGCAAAAATGAACATTTATCCTGAAACCCAAATGGAATATTTAATATTTTAAGGTATTATATGGATAATTAGGTTTTCAAGAGAATTTTTTAGGATATAATATAAAGTTTTGGCTTATTGATAAAAATCAGACATTAGATGCTATAAATTTTTTATAAATAGTTTGACAAGGTTATTTTCTTTGCCCAAATTACTATTATATGCCCAAAATTAAAGATATAATTGATTTCCTTGAGACTTTTGCCCCCTCATCATACCAGGAAAGCTATGACAATACCGGGTTGCTCACCGGAAACGCCTTTGATGAATTGAATGGCGTATTGATTACCCTGGATATCACTGAAACTGTAATTGAAGAAGCCATTAAAAAGAATTGTAACTTAATTATTTCCCATCATCCAATAATATTTAAAGGACTGAAAAAGTTAACAGGTGGAAATTATGTTGAAAGAGTTGTAATAAGTGCTATAAAAAATAATTTGGCATTATATGCATCCCATACAAACCTGGACAATGTATATAATGGAGTCAATAAAAGAATTGCAGATAAAATAGGTTTGTTGAATACCAGGATATTAGCTCCTAAAAAAAATATCCTTTCCAAGCTTACTACTTTTGTCCCCATCAAAGATACTGAGAAAGTTTTGGAAGCACTTAGTCTTGCAGGTGCAGGCAATATTGGGAATTATAAAAAGTGCAGCTTCCGGACAGAGGGTATAGGTACATTTTTGCCAAGCGAGCAGGCAACCCCTACTATTGGAATAAAAAACAAATTGGAAGAAGTAAAGGAGAACCGCATAGAGGTGTTATTTCCTACATACCTTCAAAAACAAATCATAGCCGCCTTATATGCAGCCCATCCTTATGAAGAAGTTGCTTATTACCTACAACAAACCGAAAATGAAAACCAGGAAGTAGGCTCCGGAATCATTGGCGAATTGGAGGAAAAAATGGAAGAAAAGGTTTTTTTTCAATATTTAAAAAAGCATATGCAACTAAAATCCATTAAAATAACTTCTTTATTAAATAAGCCAATTAAGGTAGTGGCAATATGTGGTGGTGCCGGAAGCTTTCTGATTTCCCATGCAATTGCTTCCAAGGCAGATGTTTTTATTTCTTCGGATTTTAAATATCATGAATTTTTTGATGCAGAAAATAAGATTGTTATCACAGATATTGGCCACTATGAAAGTGAAATTTTCACAAAAGATCTTATTTATGAGATTTTAAAAAAATATTTTACTAATATTGCACTCAATTTGTCCGAGACTGTCACAAATCCAATTAGTTACTTCTAAAACATACATGGAAATCACCGTAGCAAAAAAACTTGACGCCCTTTTAAAATTACAAGCCATTGATTCCGAACTCGACGCCATTATAAAAGTACGGGGTGCGTTGCCCGAGGAAGTTGGTGACCTGGAAGATGAAATTGCTGGTTACCAGACCAGGATCGAAAAACACAACCAGGACCTTCTGGCCATAGAAGAGGAAATCAACAGAAATAAAATAGGCATCAAAGATTCTGAGAAACTCATAAAGAAATATGAGGAGCAGCAAATGAATGTCAGGAACAACAGGGAATATGATGCCATTTCAAAAGAAATGGAATTACAAGCCCTGGAAATTCAAATTTCGGAAAAAAGAATAAAAGAGGGTTATTATAAAATCGAAAAGAAAAACGAAGAGATCCAAAGGACCAAAGAAGTATTTCAGGAAAGGACCAAAGATCTGGAAAGCAAAAAAAAGGAACTAGATGTAATCACCTCTGAGAGCGAAGAAGAAGAGCAGGACCTAAGGAAAGAACGTGAAGAGGCATCGCATTCCATTGAAGAAAGACTCTTAAAATCTTATAATAAAGTGAGGGCAAATGCAATAAACGGCCTTGCTGTTGTAACTGTAAAAAGAGGTGCTTGTGGCGGATGTTTTAACATTGTTCCCCCACAGAGGCAAGCGGATATCCGTGAAAGGAAAAAAATTATCGTTTGTGAACATTGCGGAAGGATACTTGCAGATGTTGACGAGTTGGTACTTGAAGAAGATAAAAAACTAAAAAGAGGAAGGAGATAAACCTTTTTCAACATGATACTTTAAACCCAAAAAAGATGGCTGCTGCCATCTTTTTTGGTTAATGTTACATGTGAACTGGATTAAGCTTTAAGGTCATTGTACCCTTTTTCAGGGTCAAGGTCCAAAATATTAGAGGGGGTTTCTACCAATATGGCCCTATTCCCCCTAATTGCTATAGGGGTTTTTATCATTTCTGGATTCTGAACAAGTACCTGCACCCATCCCTGTACATCAAATGATTTTCCATCATATTCTTCTTTGTATACTTCAGATTCACGTTCAATGATATCTTCAACATCTATCCCTAACTGTGCCAATATGGTCATCATTTGAGTTTCCGTTGGCGTATCTTTTAATACATCTACTTCCCTAATATGTGGCGTAATCTGTGTAGCCATAGCCAAGGTGTTTTTATCCTTTTTTATTGCTGGCTTATAATATAATGTTATTTCCCTGTTGCTCTTTTCCATAAGTTTTAAAAAATGAATTTATAATAAGACAAAAAAGTAGATGCTTTGTTTCAAAAAATCACAATCCCTCCAGGTGGGATGTGTCATTATAATTGTCAACCACAAACATTGAACCTGTAAACGTAATTTCGTACAAGCCCAAATTTTGGTGTTCGAAAATATCCATGCATTTTAAATGATAATTTAACATTAGGCACAACAAAATCCGCATTGCCCTGCCATGCATACAAATAAGTATATTGCCCTCATTTTCTTTTCCTAATATATAGTCCAAAGCTATTTTCTGCCTATCCTGAACTTTTACAGGGCTTTCGCCACCTTCAATGCATAAATCAATGTTTCCCTCTTGCCAACCCTTTGTAACATATAAATAATAATCATTCTCTTCAGGTGCAAAGGGCTGTCCTTCCTTGTTTCCCCAATGAATTTCATTAAGGCCTTCAAGCTTCTCGTGGGGAAGGCCTGCATCTAGAAATTTCTGAACAGACTGCGCTGTCCTTTTCAAATTTGATGTATATACTTTATCAAAAGGATAATTTTTATATTTTTGATAGAATGCTTCTGCTTGTTGTTTGCCGGTTTCATTAATATCAGAATCTACTCCACAACCTTGTACAATACCCTTTAAATTAAAATCCGTTTGGCCGTGCCTGATAATAAAAATTTTTTTACTTTTCAAAATGTTATATTTTGCATGGATAATCATGCGAATATAGCTTTTTTATTTTTTTGGCAACAAGCGTTTCAATTTATCTCTATTGAAACTTTATTTGTGTCATCTTCCCCAACATATTAATTAATGATAAAATGTTTAACAAAAATTTTACTTTGGAAAGCCTTAACAAAATGGGTGAGGGCACACTGGTTGAACATATAGGTATTGAATTTATAGAAATTGGTGAAGATTTCCTAAAAGCAAAAATGCCATTAGACCACAGGACAAAACAACCCCAGGGCCTCCTTCATGGAGGGGCATCGGTAGCGCTCTCGGAAACCCTTGGTAGTGTGGCTGCTTATGGATGTATAGATGCAACAAAAAAGTTCTGTGTCGGTTTAGAAATCAATGCCAACCATATTAAAGGTGTAAAAGAAGGATATGTGACAGGTACGGCCAAGGCTGTCCACATAGGAGGTAAAACCCATGTTTGGGAGATAAAGATTACAAATGAAAAGGATGAATTGGTTTGTATAAGCCGTATAACCATGGCAATATTGGATTTAAAAAATTAATGGAAAACACCATAGCTTCAGAAGCAAATATCAGGTTTGGAATAAAAAACTTTTCAGAAGAAGCAATATTAAAAGCATTTATCTCAACAGCTGTTGATGTTCACTTTCCCCTTGCATGCTGGAAACTCCCAGGCGAACCGGCCCTTCATATCTTAATTGACATTTCAGGCATTCCAGATGTGGCTACCGGGAAGCTAGAGGATTTGAAAAGAGGCTTTTTTTTTGCCCCTTTTTTAAATGAAGCCCATGAAAAGAGGTTGCTGTTAAAAGCAGGGATTTATTATAACTCAACTTTGGATTTTCCGGAAATACAGGATGATGGCACAGTTCCACAATTCACAGATAAAGCCAAAAAAATTGTTAAAATACTACGCAAACATTTAGAAAAACCGAGCTCATTTCCCTGTAAGTATTTTTTCAGCAAGAATGCTTCCTGCGGTACCACAAGTAAAGAGGAATACAAAAACCTTGTAAAAAATTCTATTCAATCCATTAATAATGGGGATTTTGAAAAAGTTGTGGTTTCAAGGAACAAAAGGATAGAAATACGAAAGGGATTCGATTTAATCAGCTCTTTTCTATCGCTTAGCAAAAAATATACAAATGCATTTGTATCCCTGGTTTCAATCCCGGATGTTGGGACATGGATTGGGGCTACACCAGAAACGCTGATCAGGATCGATTCGCAAAATACATTTTTTACAGAATCCCTGGCAGGCACTCAGCAGCTTAATCCAGGACAGTCCGTTTCGGATGTAACATGGACCCAAAAAGAAATTGAAGAGCAGGCACTTGTTAGCCGATACATTATAAACTGTTTCAAAGAAATCAGGCTCAGGGAGTTTGAGGAAATAGGCCCTAGAACTATTATTGCGGGCAACTTACTCCACTTGCGCACCATCTATAAAGTAGACACAGGTTCAGCAGGTTTTCCAAACCTGGGAACTACAATGCTACAATTGCTACATCCTACTTCTGCCGTTTGCGGCATGCCAAAAAAGCCAGCTTTAGATTTTATACTAAAGCATGAAAAGCACGAAAGAAGCTATTACAGCGGATTTTTAGGCCC
>JALZND010000245.1 GCA_030857845.1 Bacteroidota bacterium
AATATCTGGCCCTTTCTTTCTAAGGTTACATCATGAGCAGTAAATCCTTCGGAACCGAATTCTATATAATTGTTTTGGGGTACATTCCATGGTTCGTAATTCAGTATTAACTGGTCTGGCTCAAAGCTAAACCGGAATACATCATTGATGCTTTCAAGCATGCCAGCTAGCAGGTATTTAGGCTCTCCCTCCTCGTCAAAAAAGTTAAGACGGGTGTTGATGATGTTATTTTGTATTTCCCCGGTAAGTGCCATATTTTTGATGTGGTAACTGGAATCAAGAACCTGGTCTAGCGTAAGGGAATAATTAAGTTGCTCCTTATTTGAATCTATTAAAAGACGCAAAGCATCTATGGTTGTAGTTTTGTAGATTATTTGAGGAAATTCCATCTCTAGCTCAAGGTTAAGGTTGGCGCTGTTATAGCTGCCTGAAATTGTGCCAGGGATAAATCGTTCCAGGTCGGGGAACAATATATCTGTGATTAAGTCAGTATTGTGGATCACCAATTCAAAATCAAAATTTTGTGGTTCCAAATCATCGTCTATTTCCTCATCCTGAAGGTCAAAATACCGGTTGAGGTGCCTTTTAATTGTAGGCGCTAAATCCCCTAAATTTACTGTTCCCAACAGGTTGGCCGACAAGATTTCAGAATCTATTTTAATTTCTGTCCTTCGTGTTTCCTGAATGGAACCTACCAGTAGAGAATCAACTGAGTACCGCTCGCCGTTCCTGCTTATTACTACATCACGGATGCCAAATGTTCCATTTATATCATTTAAATCCATGCCGGTAATGTCAGCACGGATTTTAAACTGCGCAGTAAAAGGATCATCCATAAAATTGAGGGCCTGGAAATCTGCATGCTCAAGATTAAAGTTGAAGTCAAGTACAGGCTTTTCCTCATTCATATTCACATTGCCATTGAATGCAAATTTTAGATTTTCATCGTCCATGCCAGCACTCCCGGAAAACTGCTGATGTTCTACCCTTCCATCAATCGAAAGGTTATTGTATTGATATTTTTGGTATTCGAATTTCTGAATATTACCTCTAATATTTGCTTCAAGTTCTTCTGGGGTAATGCCAGTACCTTCTACAATGAGATCCAAAGATAAATGGCCCATATCTTTTTGGCCAATAATTTTTCCCACATTGACTTCCTGCACCTTTACCAGGCCTGTATATGATTGACGACCTTGTACCTGTGCCATTTGTATATCCGCTTTCACATCGCCATCAGGTGTTTTTAAAAGGGCTCTTGTGACAAAATCTTCCATAGTGCCCCTAAATTGAGCTGAAAGAGCAATATTTTGAGGAAGTGAAAAACCTTCGGGGAGAGCACCAAGAGGCATCATGCTCAACATGTCGGACCGGGTACTGTAAAATTTGGGAAGGTTTACATCTAAATACAAATTGTCAGTATCAGGAAGGCCTTTTACATTCCCATTCATACGTAGCGAAGTAGCTTGGAGAGCATTAGCTTCAAAATTCCTGATATTAAGGTTCTTGACCGGACCTTCTATTTGTACAGTAAAATTTGCTTTTTGATTTAACCTGCCTGCAAAAGGTGGTGTAGAAGCTAAATCTGGCTGTAGATATGCTATATCTTGAAACCCTATTTCAGCAACCAAATCCAGGTCCAGCACGATCTTATCTATATCTTCGCTAATGGTGGCAAGCGAAGGAAACTGCATTTTTATTGATTTTTTTATGAAGCTTTCCCCTGTTCGGATGTTCAGGTTATTTAAAGAAGCACTTGTAGAGTCAACTTCTACGGCAGTGGAGAAATTCTCCAACCTAAATCCACTTTTTTCATTAAAAGCAAATTGTTGTATATCAGCTTTTACAATTTGATCATGAAATTCAATTTCGTTTATATTTATCTTTAATCCATTTATGTCAAGGTGATTGAAGTCCATTCCTGCTTTTTGCTGGGGCTCATTGTAGTTGTTGAACCTAATCCTGTTCCCTGACAAATTCAATTCATCAAGAAAAAATGCCATTTGTACCCCGTCTTCTTCACCCTCTTTTTCAGTGGCGGCTTTCTCTACTTCTTTTACAACCGAATCAGCTTCAATTTTTTCATTGAATGCAAATTGGATATCTGAATTATGAAGGTCAATTTTCCGTAATTTTATCCTTTGGTTTTGAAGGTCGATATCATCTCCTTTTATCCGTAACTCACCCAATGCAAATTTTAAATGCTGGGCAGATATCGTATTTTGATAATCAATGTTCACATTATCAACAATTACCCTGTCAAGGCCAAAATCTATCGCAAAAGCTTCAGGGGCATCTTCATCATCGTCTTCATCAGGGGTAAGTTTACTTTGTACTACTTTGGCCCTTGTATTATTAAGCTCCACTAAGCCAATATGAAATTTGTTTTGTGATAGGTCAAATTCATCCATTTCAAGGTTGAAGGCCCCTAATTTAACATTTACATCATTGCCAGTAACTTCATCGTTATAGGTTAGGTAGATGTCTCTGAGGTTTAGCTCATAAAGTGAGATATCCCATGCACTTGCAGTAGTATCTTCTTCAACAATCTTTTCCTCTTTTGAAGCAAATGAATCAAGGATATAATCAAAATTGAAGGTACTGTCGGGCATGCTTCTAAAGACATGGGCCGTCACCCCTTCCAACTCGATTCCATTAATTTGAATTTCATTACGGATCAATCCAAGCATATCAACATTCACTGCAAGTCGATGGGCATACAATAAGGTATCTTGTTTTTGGTCTTCAAGATAAAAACCTTTTATCACAATGGATTTTGGAAATCCTACATTAATTTCCGCTAATTCCACCCGTGTGCCTATTTTTTCTTCAAGAAAACTTATAGCTTTTTGAGTTAAAAAGTTTTGGGTAGCAGGAATTTGTAAAGCAACCACTACTATAAGTAGTAATGCTACAACAGAAATAAAAATCCACATGAGGACTTTTAAAACTAATTTTACAGGTTTTGGTATCGTTTTAATATAGATCGCGAATTAGTTAATAAAATATGTACTTTAGAAAGATAAAATAATATTTAATCTTCCAATATTCTGATCAACGGTTAAATATTATATTTACATTCATTTTACAGCAGCTAAAACAATTTTTTAAGTGAAAGGTTTAACAAAAATCCTTTAACTTTTAATACATATCACAGCTAACGGACCAGCAATTTGTATGTTTAAAAAATTCAATAATATATATAATACTTTTCGGGGATGTTATAAACTTCTTTTAAAATTTTCGTCAAACTAGTTTTCTAACTTTACATTTTTTAGCACTTTTTTTATATCATGACAGCAATTATTTTGCCCAGGTATTTGAAGTATACTGTAATTTTATTTGCAGTTATCCTTATATTTTTTACTCTAATAGTAGCCCGATCCATCCTTATACCGGTTTCTTTTGGCCTCGTCTTGTCATTACTGCTCCATCCTGTATGTACGCGCCTCGAGCGGTTGAAGCTGCCCAGGGCAGCCGCAGTTATAATAGCTATAATTGGAGTTATTGCTTTGTTGGCAGGAACTATTTGGATTCTTACAAGCCAATTTAGCCGTATCGCAGCCGATTTATCAGAGATCGGTGCAAAATTTTCATCTTTAATGGCACGGGTGCAGCAATTTTTTGAAGATCGCCTGGGCATTCAACAGGTAGATCAAAGTAAATACATTCAGGATTCATTAGAAAATATTGTCCGTAGCAGCAGTTCTTTTTTTACTGGAACACTTAGTGCTACCGCAGGCTTATTTGCTGATTTGGTGGTCATTCTATTAACCTTATTTTTCTTTTTGTATTACAGCCATTTCCTTAAGGTGTTTTTGCTAAAGCTGGTAGATAACAGAAGACATGAAGAGTTGAAAGATATATTGTCAAAGGTGAGCTTAGTAGTTCAAGATTACATTTCTGGTTTGTTTATGGTAATGGGCATTGTGGCTGTTTTAAACTCTGTAGGACTGCTGCTTCTTGGTATAAAATATGCCTTTTTTTTCGGGGCATTAGCGGCTTTCTTAACAATCATTCCATATATAGGTATTTTTATTGGATCGCTCCTGCCAATTGTATTTGCCCTTGCCACTAAAGATTCTTTATGGTATCCAGTTGGGGTGGCAGGGATATTTTGGTTTGTTCAATTTTTGGAAGGGAATTTTATAACACCAAATGTTATTGGAAATAAAGTTAGTATTAATCCATTTGCAGCTGTTATGGCTTTATTTGTTGGTGCGGAAGTATGGGGACCAGCAGGAATGATATTGTTCATTCCATTCCTGGCAATGGCCAAGGTCTTATTTGATGTAATTGGACCCTTAAAGCCTTTTGGATATGTTTTAGGCAACCCACATGATGAAGAAAAAACACATTCGTTTGACAAAAAAGCCGACAAGCTTAAGTGGAAGAGATGGGTGAAAGGAAAAAGGGGTTGATGTTGCATTTGGCATTCTGTATAATATAATACACCATCTGTCGATTTTAAATCAAACAGATGTACAAACATATTATACAGTTTAATATTTTTTCGAAATTTGTATTATATAATTTATACTAGCTTTACCGAAATCATTATAAATTTTTTCTCGAATTTTGGACTGATCATTATAAATTTTCATACCTGCTGAAAATATATATTTCAATTTAGACCTTAAAATGAGTAAGACTATAAAAAAAGTTATTGGAATTGTTTCCATCCTGATTGTGCTGTTCTTGATTGCCTTACCAAAGCTTAACATCTTCAAATCAGAAGAAGCTCTCACAAAACAAGCTGCGGCAACTCCTGGATCAGCCGCAGGGGCAACGATACCAGTAGATGCTGTAGTTGTGAAAACAAGAAAATTAGAAAACAAGATAAGGGTAACCGGATCAGTATTAGCCAATGAAGCCATACAGCTCCGAAGTGAAATGTCAGGAAGGGTTTCTAAAATATTTTTTAAGGAAGGGGAGCGGATTAAAAAAGGAAGCATTCTTGTAAAGATCAACGACGAAGAGCTAAGGGCACAATTGGATAGATTGAAATATACTTTACAACTCTATGAAAACTCAGAAAACAGGCAAAAACAACTTTTAGAAAGGGAAGCGATCAGCCAGGAAGAATATGACATTACCCTTACAGAATCAAAAACAGCAGCAGCCGACATAAGGCTATTGGAAGCACAGATTGCAAAAGCCCAAATACGTGCCTCTTTCGATGGCGTCATTGGGCTTAGGTATATAAGTGAAGGCAGCTATGTTACACCTACTACGGATATTGCATCTTTTTTTAATATTGATTATGCGAAACTGGATTTTTCTGTCCCGGGCAAATATAGTGGGATGGTAAATATTGGCGACAATGTTTATTTCAATATTGAAAATTCAAATGAAAATTTTCAGGGAAAGGTTTATGCTATTGAACCACAAATAGACGCTGCCACCAGGACATTAAAAATGAGGGCTTTAAGTGAGAATAAAAATCAAAAAATTATGCCCGGCCAGTTTGCAAATATTGAACTGGTTTTGGATGCTGTTGAAAATGCTATTATGGTGCCTACAGAAGCTGTAGTACCAGAATTTGACGGGCATAAAGTGTTTGTTTCTCAAATGGGTAAAGCTGAACCTGTTAATGTGCAATTAGGATTGCGTACTGACAAGGAGGTAGAAGTGGTGGCTGGTTTAAAC
>JALZND010000024.1:0-399 GCA_030857845.1 Bacteroidota bacterium
GGGTATTACCGCATTCCCTGGTCTTTTATATTTACCTGCTCAGCAGCTTTTACTTTTTCTTTTAAAGGATTGTTGTCTTTAAAAAACAGCATAAATAGGATCAGCACCAAAGCAGCAATACCTGCAGGGATGAGCCATATAACTTGCCAATCATGGGCTCCAGTGCCTGTTTGATACTGATCAACAATATATCCGGATAATAACGACCCTATCAGCATCCCTACACCATAAGTTGCCAGGGTAATTAACCCCTGGGCAGAGCTTTTAAATCGTTCCCCAGCAAGATTATCGGTATAAATTTGCCCGGTAACAAAAAAGAAATCATAGCAAATGCCGTGTAGGATGATCCCTACAAGCAACATCCAATAATTGGGGCCTATATCTCCATAAGCAAACAAA